>CALFOL010000527.1 GCA_937919915.1 uncultured Planctomycetaceae bacterium | reverse complement strand
TACTACCACTACTTCCGCAATCTTGGTGTCGCAATCGGTATCTCGGCCGATCGACTGGTGACGATGGCCGGGCCGCTACGGCGGATCATCGGCGTGCATGGTGCGAGAATGTACTACAACCTCACGAACATCCACGCGTGCCTGCGCATGGCGCCGCGCGGTGAACAGCTGACGGAACTGTTCAATAATTTTGTTGGTGCCGATCGAATCGCGGTTACAGACGATCATCCGGATTGGCAGAAGTGTGGTCGCGGACGAATTGGGCAGTTATTCGAAGTCGTTCGTATCGCGATCACCGTCGGTTGGCGAGCACTGCGATTGGAGAACGGCGTGCGGGAATTCGAAACCACCGTCGATCAGTTTGCCGAAGACACTCAACCGGCACGGTTGCAGGACAACTCGCTTGTCGAGCTTCTGGCGTGCTTCCGACGTTTTATCGACATTCGCAGCCATCGCTGGGTGAAGGCGTCTCTGGCGGACGCGGCGGCGATGCTGAGCTACGGGCTGCTGAAAGGTTCATTGCACGAAGAGTTTCCTGACGAAGACCTCGCGTCTCTGCACAACACGCTTCTAAAGGGACTGCCGGATCTCGCCAGCAACAAGCCCGTCATCGGCCTTTGGAAACTGTCGCGACAGATTCAGAAAGATCCGCAGTTACTGAAACTCTTTCAACAGAACGACGGGCACAAAGTCTGGAATGCCGTTCAGCAGCAAAGCAAGTTTTCAAAGTTCCACGGCAGCCTACGACAGTATCTTGATGACAGCGGGTTTCGATGTTCTGGTGAACTCATGCTGACCGTTGCCAGCTTTCAGGAGAACCCCGCGGCGTTGGTCGAGATCCTGAAAGCGTATTCAGCACTGAGCGGTGAATCACCTGCCGAACGGTTGCACGAACAGGAATCACAACGCATCACCGAAACAGACCGCATGCTGAAAACCCTGTCGCAACGCTGGTGGGTTCGCTGGCTGCCGTGGCCGAGAAAGTCGTTGAAGGTTCGCTGGCTGCTGAAATGGACGCAGCATTCGATCGCTCTTCGCGAACGAGCTCGCCTGAAACAAGCGCTGCTGGAATTCGTCGACAGGGCCGGACTGGAACTGGTCGAGTATCTTCCCTATGAGCGTTCCCGTCATACTTTTACATCTTCGCAGGACTGGCGTTTAAGTTTCTTAAAGGGCGAGGCCTGAACCTCAGCAAAGCGATCTACCCGTATTTTGCAGGTCAGCTGTTGCTGTCTCCGGTCCTGTTATTCGAACACAAACTGAACCTGGCCATGCAGACGGTCGTTTGTCGGAGACCGGCATGAGCGGCCCAACACCACCAGCAACCAGGGGAGAGATCACCTTGTTAACGCCGCGAGGCGGGATGTCCAGGCTGAGAGTCCTTGTGCTTGCGGCTGTCGGTCTGATCGCTGCGACGCTGGGATCTCTGTTGATGCTTGCCGTAGCGATCGTCACTCTGTTTCGGGCCCGACGATTCTATTCGGAAGTGATAGCGAAGAGCCTGGGGCGGTTCGCCTTGTGGCTTTGTGGCGTGGAATTGGTGGTGCACGGTGATCGACCGCTTTCCGAAACTCAAACAGTCTATGTCTCAAACCACACTTCAACACTGGATGTGTTTGTGTTGATTGCGATGGGATTGCCGAACACACGTTTCTTCATGTATGGCAAGCTGCGAAGGATTCTGCCCGTCGGGCTGATTGAATATCTGATCGGGATCTTCTGGACGGTCGACCAGCGCTTTCCGGAACGGCGGCGAAAAATCTTTGAACGGGCGGCGCGTGTGCTGCGGCGGACGGGTGAGTCGGTCTATCTATCGCCCGAAGGGCAACGCGTGGTGACGGGTGAGATTGGCCATTTCAATAAAGGTTCATTCCACATGGCAACGGACCTGCAGGTCCCTATTCAGCCGTTTTACATTTTCATTCCGAAAGAGGTCGATCCGGGCATCGGATTGGTCTCAGCCGCTGGGCGAGTCGACGTGTACTTCATGCCGCGGATCAGCACTGAAGGCTGGCGAGTCGAGGGGGTCGAAGAAAATCGCGAGCACGTCCGGGATCTTTTCGTGCAGTTTCACGAGACAATGAAGCAGATGTGATTACTCACGCGCCCAAAGCCAGCATCATTCGGCATCCAAAGCACGCAGGATGTAGTCTCGCGGGACAGTCGAACGAGGAACCTTATTCGTAAACCAGCTGCGGATGTCTTCCTCAATGCCCACACCGTGCATAAAGTTGTACAGCCCCTTATTGAGCGCCTCACCCAAGGTGTCGTGATCAATACCGGTCGGGTCGATGAAGTCGACGTCGTTCCGGGCAAACGACACCGGTGGCAGCGGGACCAATTCAATACCGTAGTCCTGAGGATTCAGTCCGACCGGCGAATGCACGGTGCAGGCGAACCGATGGAAGAAACCTGACTGGATGCAGTCTTCCTCAAACAACTGCCGGACATATTCCAATGCATCGACGGTGTCCTGTACCGTTTGCGTGGGAAAGCCGTACATCAAATAAGCGTGTACCAGAATGCCGGCATCGCTGAACGCTTTTGTGACACGCGCGACCTGCCGGACAGATACACCTTTCTTCATCAAATCCAATAACCGATCCGACGCGACTTCCAGACCGCCGGAGATTGCAATGCACCCGCTTTCCGCCAGCAGTTCGCACAGTTCTGCAGTGAACGATTTTTCGAAGCGAATGTTGCCCCACCAGGAAATTGTAATGTCGCGCCGCAGCAGTTCTTCCGCCATGGCCTTCAGCGCTTTTGGTGGTGCAGCTTCGTCCACCAGGTGAAAACCGGTCTGACCAGTTTCCGCCACGATGGCTTCGATGCGATCCACCAGAGTTGTCGCGGCGACGCCGTCGTAACGACCGATGTAGTCCAGTGATACGTCGCAGAAACTGCATTTTTTCCAGTAACAACCGTGAGCCACCGTGAGTTTGTTCCAGCGACCATCGGACCACAATCGGTGCATTGGATTCAGCATGTCCAGCGTCGACAGATAATCGCCGATCGGCAGACCATCCCACGTCGGCGTCCCAACTTCTGAAAACGGCACGTCCGGTTCCGCGTGATTCGTATACACAACTGAGTGGCCAGCAGGCGGACCTGTTCGCGAAAACGTTCTGACCAGTTGTGCCTGCGGGCGTTCGCCCCGCAGGTGCTCTAACAACGCCAGTAACGGACGCTCTCCATCATCCAGCGTGACGTAATCAAAGTAGTCGAACACGCGAACGTCAGACAGATTTCGTAGTTCCGTATTCACAAAACCTCCTCCCAGCATCATCACAATTGATGGATGAGCGGCCTTGATCGTCTGAGCAATCCGAAAGGCGGCATACACGCAACCAGGAAATGGCACGGTGACCAATACAATCTGTGGCCGATGCCGATCGATGGCGGCGCGCGTCAGATCACGCAGCGTGTTGTCAACAAGATTGGGCGCTGCGGTCAGGGATTCTGCCAGTGGATCGAACGTTGGCTGACTTGCGGCCAGTGATTCGGCGTACCGAACGAATTCGAACCGAGGATCGATGGCGTCCCGCAGTACGTCCGCCAGATCACTGAGGTACAACGTGGCGAAGTGCCGAGCTCGATCCTGAATCCCTAATGCTCCGAACGCCCAGCCCAGCGGGTCACCGCCGTCTTCTTCATCGCTGATGTGATTATCCAGGACATCAAATCGTGGTCCTTCCGGCAGGAAACTGCGACTGTTGATGCGATGAGCGAGAGTTGAGTCACGGCCCTGCAGAAACGTGATGACACGATCTACTGTGGCCAGGTACTGCGTCGATTGTTCGCAGAAACTTTGGATCGCATCAGAACGGGAGGCTGCTGGTCGGTCTTCGATCTCACGCAGAATCGCCTGCAACCCGTCCGACGAAAACAGTTTCAGCACCAGTTGCAGTGCCAGGTCTTCCTGGACGGCATCGACGCCTCGCGACCTTAGAAACCCGGTCAGATATGCGGTTGCCGGGTACGGTGTATTCAACTGCGTCATCGGTGGGATGACAGACAGGACTCGCGGCGATGTGATGGTCATGGATAACGAAACGCGGTGACGTGGCAAAAATCAGACAGGATTATGGCAGGTCAACCGTCAAAGCGCAGTCCCGTTCAGCAACTTCAGCAAATAGGGCACAAAGATCACCATGCCCACGGCTGCCGATCCAATCGAAATGATCAGAACGGCTCCCGCGGCCATATCCAAAGCGTGTCCGACGTTTTCGTCGTGTTCTGAAGTCACGGATTTGGCCAGGGATTCCAGCGAGCTGTTGATTGTTTCGGCCGTCAGCACGCCCGCAATGCAAAGCACCAACAAGCACCATTCTGTCTGGGTCACTTTAAAGAATGCAGCGCAGATCAGCACGGCCGCCGCAAACAGAAAATGCACGACAAAGCTCTTGCCCTGACGACAGGCTACACCGAAGCCTCGCGCTGCATCCTGAAACTTCGTGATCCAGTTTCGGCGTTTGTCCGACATGCTCCACACCCGATCGCATTCTGATTTATCTCTGCACTGTTATACAGCATAGAGGAATCTTGCGAAAGTTGCCCCGATTGCACCTACAGGGCGGTGGGAAAGCGCCAGTTTAAAATTCGTTCTCTAAAACTGCTGTTCAGAAATGAGGCTGCCGTCGTTTCGGCTGCCGAGTTTTTGCAGGACGATGCCATCGATCTGGTGGCTGATTGCGCGGCAGGAACCATCGGCCATCAGAAAGTTGCTGACGGCACTATGTTGGCTGGAGAATCCTCTCGAGTTCACGACCTCGTCGGGATCATATGGCTGCGCACTTCTCCCCCTGCCGGCATAAAATGCGTCCAGCGAAAATCCCGTGTTCCGAAGTGTGCTGTAGTCGCCGGTCAGGAGTCCGCTGTCCACAGCCAGTGCCGTTTTTTCTCCCACCAGAATCGTTGTCGCCGCGCCATCCGGTATCTCATCCAGTTTCTCGCTGCTGTTCAGATACAACAGTCCATCATTGTCGACGTCGATGGGGGCCGACTTGCCAGAATGACATCCGGCGTAGCTGGAAACAGCGATGCCGAAACTTCCCATCGGTGCTGCCGGAGAACTGGGACAATGCAGCTGAGCAAAATCATGAAAGGGACTGGGGGTAGGCCGGCCTCCGAAATCATCGTACCCACCCATGCCAAATCCGCCACCACCCATTCCATATTGTTCTGCATCAGGGTCATCGGATTCGCTATTGGCCCCGTCAGGTCTGTCGTCCTGTTTCGGATCAAAGAAGGTCAATTGGTCGGCATCCAGGAAGCTGCGTTCGGGGTTCTGGAAGTCTACGGCGCGGTAGGTAGTATCCTGACCAAGATGAGGCAGGATCTGTGCGATCCAGCTCATCCTGTACCCCAGCTTTGGTCTTTCAGGTTTCTCATCGTCCTCGCCCTGAAAGGCATCTTCCATGTCCGGCTCGAAGTATTGGTCGTTGGGATCCACATTCTCGTCGACAGACAGAGGATCCAGCAGGGGCCCGAATTCGTTGACGCAGCCAGGCGGCAACATACTGAACATGTCGTGGTAATTGTGCAGAGCCAACCCGAACTGCATTAAGTTGTTGTTGCACTGTGTCCGCCGCGCTTGTTCGCGAGCCTGCTGTACGGCTGGCAACAACAACGCGATCAGCACCGCGATGATCGCAATCACGACCAGCAGTTCCAACAGAGTAAAACCGCGCTTGTTGTATGTGGGGTGTTTCATTATTTGAAGCCGAAAGTGTGGAACATCCGAGATTTGAAATTCGAAACCGGAGTCTCAGAACTGTCCGATCATATGACCATCTTCACGTTCGCCGAGATCACTGAACAGCTGCTTGTCAATGTTCTCACTGATGAATCTCACCGAACCATCGGCCAGGGCGAATTGTGCACCGCCCGTGTGAAAACTGCTGAATCCGCCGGTCGCGAGGTCGACGGTCGGCGAATCGTTTTCGTCACTGTCTGCTCCGGATCCGTACACGGCACCATATCCCTGTTCATTCTTAATGTTGATTACGACGCCTGAATTCCGCAACGTGGCACATGTTCCGGACATCCAACCCAGATCGATGCCGCCGGGAGCGTCATCCTGACGTCGTTCACCGATCATGATTGTGTTGCTGGCGCCATCGCGAATCTCTTTGTAAGCCACACTGCTGTTCAGGAACAACAAGCCACCATTGTCAACATCCGTGGGGACGTCGAATCCGCCGGTGACGCCCGCGTAGCTGGAAAAGTCAGCATTAACAACCGCGCTGGAATTCCAGTTCGACGGACAATGCCAAACGGGCACCTGACTGTGCCGCACGGCATCGTTTGCGGCACCATAGACCCCCTCGCCAAAATCGATCGTTTTAAACAGGGGTCCCTGGTCGATGACCGACAGCAACTGCACCAGCCAGCTCATGTGATACCCCACCGCCTCATTGATGATGGGTCCCGTTTCGTTGACAACCCCAGGCGGCAGAACGCTGAATGAACTCTGATAGTTGTGCATCGCAATCGTCATCTGAGCCAGATTGTTTTTACATTGAGTCCTGCGTGCAGCTTCGCGTGCCTGCTGGACGGCGGGCAGCAGCAGCGCAATCAGCATTGCAATGATCGCAATGACCACCAGCAGTTCGATCAAAGTAAAACCGCGTTGTCTGGCAACAGAAAGTTGTTTCATGATTTGCACGTCGTGAGGTTTCGGATTTGTTAACTGATTCATACTCCACAGGCATGTCTTCCGCGCTAGAACTCATCCAGCAACTGCATGTCGTCGCGATTTCCCAGATAGCTGTAGAGTTTTGTGTCGATACGTTCGCTGATAGAACGGACAGAACCATCCGCCAGTAAAAAATTCGCACCACCAAAGTGCAGGCTGCTGAAGCCGCCCGTGGCCGTGGCATTCGGGGCCGTCGTTGGCGTGGTCATGGTCGGAGTGAAGTATTTGACAACATCCCAGCCCTGGTTGGTTGCGACGCCCGTATTTCGCAGCGTCGCCGACGTTCCTGACATCCATCCTAAATCGGACGTGTCGCGTGGATTGATCTTTTCGCCGACCATGATCGTGTTCGTCGCACCATCGCTGATCTGTTCGAACGTCATACTGCTGTTCAGGAAGAACAAGCCGTTGTTGCTGTCGTTGATCGATGCATCATCGCCGCCGAAGGAGGCGGCGTAG
>CALFOL010000526.1 GCA_937919915.1 uncultured Planctomycetaceae bacterium | reverse complement strand
CAAAAGCTCGAAGCCGTGATGACACATGAGCACACTCACGTCGAACGCCACGACTTCCTCTTTGCAGTTCTGGCGGAAGTAAATCGTTGTCTGTATTGGTTCCATCCGTTGTCATGGTGGCTGAGAACTGAGTTGTCGGATCTCGCCGAAGAAGCGTGCGACGACGCGGCGATTGGACTCACCGGAGACCCCGCTGGCTACGCCCGACATCTGCTGGAAGTGGCAGGGGCGTTGTCGCGTGGTGAAGGTCGAGTGTGTCAGCCGGGCATGTCGATGGCTCGCCAATCGAATGTGGAAGGTCGCATCACAACGATTCTCGATCTAACTCGACCGCTGTCGGAGCGACTGACCTGGAAGACGACGATCGCCATCATGGCACTGATGCTGCCTGCCATTGCGATGGTAGCTGCGTTACGGCCAACGCCACCGAAGTCAGATCCCGTCACCACGACCGCCAAAGATCCAGCCACGACAGATGGCACTCAGAACGCGGAACCTGTATTTGTTCAGTTCGATGACGAGCCTGCCGCCCCCGCAAAGGCCGGGTTGTCGCCGACCGTCGAACTCGCAGGCCGTGTCGTTGACCCCGAGGGCAATCCCGTTGCCGGAGCGAAACTCCTGTTGACTCGCTGGGACATGCCGGCACCATCGGCTGACGAAAAGCCGCTGGCAGTCACCAAAGCCGACGGCACATTCCAGGTCAAAGTGGATCGGGAAGCCTGTAAGTCGTTCGCCAGTGTAATGGTTCTGGCGGACGGTTTCGGCTTCGCATCTCGGTCGGCGATGGCTCTGGAAGAATCTGGCAGGATGATCAGCGAACTGCCGGAGATGCAGCAGAAGCACATCAAAACCATGGCAGAAGACTGGGGGCCAGATCTCAAACTGAGACTCGACGACGTTCCTCTGCGAGGCCGAATCCTCAATCCCGAAGGACAGATCGTTTCCGGAGCACGCGTGTCTGTCACGGAAGTCTGGGAAAGCAAAGACGGATCGCTCGACAAATGGGAAGAGGCCACGAAAGCCCCCCGAGCCGACTATTATTCCATTCGCGAAAAAGCTCCAATCAGCCTCAATGGTCCGCGCACAGAGCGAATTGCCAGAGTCGAAGTTGCCGACGATGGTTCCTTCACCGTCCACGGTATCGGGCGAGATCGCATTGTTCGAATGACGTTGATGGCTCCGGGAATCGCCGGAGCTCATGTGTACGCGAGAACTCGCACCGGCGAAACGATCAAACTGCCTGATCAGTGGGAACGTTCATCGCGATTCCAAACCTGGTATGGCAACGATTTCAGCCACGTGTCTGGAGCAACGCAACCTGTTGAAGGTCGAGTCACCGACCGTGACACTGGCAAACCGATTGAAGGTGTGCGACTGATTGCGAATATGCTTAGTGGCAGCAATTTCAACAGCATGCTGGATCATGGATTCATTAACGCCACTACAGATCGTGACGGCAGATATCGACTGGAAGGCCTTCCAGTCGGGCGAAACGAATTCGTCGTTCTACCAGAGTTGGAGAGTGGTTATGTTCGAGTCGCACAGAGCGCAAAGATTTCCGCCAGTTCTGAACCACTCACAAAGGACATCAAAATTCGTCGGGGAGTGATCCTCACTGGTCGAGCTGTCGATCTCACTACCGGCATGGGGTTGGAAGGTCAACTAAACTACTTCGCGTTCAAGACAAATCCGGCATTCAGTGGTGAAGACCGAATTAGGCTTGCTGGCGTCGACATGCAGCACGACCGCTCGGACAAGGATGGCCGTTTCTCAATGACTGTTCTGCCAGGCCGAGGCATTATTGGGTTCATGGCTGACAATGCCGGCGACTTCCCACGGGGAGCTGGTGCCAACAACATCGAAAGCAATGATGACAGCAGAATCGAAGGGGATCCTGAGTTATTCCGCACGCTCCCGCACCTGGCCAGAAGTTCTAATTTTAATTACCTCGCAGGATTCGATGCTTCACCGGAAGAGCCGCCAAAACTCAAAATGCGGTTGCAATCCGGGATGTCGTTCGTCGTTAGGGTGGTCGACAGTAATGGCGAGGAACTCAAAGACTATCTGTTCTATGGCGATCGAAAAACGTCGGGCTGGTATTCATCGGATCTCGATCACGGCAAAGTCGTCGGGCATAAAGAAAACTCTACTCGTCGGTTATTCGCGTGGAATCCCACGTCAAACGAAGCCGGCACGTTGTTGATCGAAGGAATGCCTCCGAAGAATCCCGTTATTCGCCTGCAACCCGCTGGAGTAATCACGGGGCGGCTTGTGGACAAAGACGGAGACCCGCTGGCCGGCGTGGCGATACGCTGCAATGCTCGTGTGAATGGCTACTTCGGTTTGCCAGCGGAGTCCACTGACCTCGGTTCGTTTCCGGAGGACCAGGACACTCGTCGGGAAGAACTGTTCACGGACAGCAATGGTCATTTCAAAATCAGAGGTGTCCTGCCCGGACTGAAATATTCGGCTGTAGCTAGCAAAGCTGTTGAAAATCCTTCTGAAATGATGGCCAAGTATCTCGGAGAATTATTCAAGGACGTAATGATTGAAGGGGCGGAAACGAAAGACCTTGGTGATGTGAAGGCACAGCAACACGAACACGAGAATGCCGTCGCCGTTCCTCTTGCCCGTGGAGGTACAGGCTCCAGGCTGGCCTCGGGGCGTCACGGCGAATCTACGCTACCGGACGAACCAAAGACCGGAGAACCTCACGTAGCGTCCGGCCAGACGACTGATCCCACACCCGCCACTCAGAACCTCAACGGTTTCTCCAGAGCGGAAATCTCTCTTGGCGGAGTTATCGTTGACGAGCAGTCGAAGCCGATTGCCGGAGCAGAATTGTTGGTTCCATTCTGGAAAGTCGATCCACCGACATCCGTCGATGACGTTGGCAGTCGCAGGGTGGGGACGTCCGACAGCGAAGGGCGATTCCTTATCAAGTTCACCGATGAATTCGTCAGGCATGGGAAAACTCAACTGATTGCCAGAATGCCGGGACGAGGTATCGGCGGGCTTCAACTGGAACTTCGTGACCTGCCGGAATCTGTTAAGGTCGTGCTGCCATCGGAGCAAATCATTCGAGGAAAACTGGTGACGACGGAGGGGCAGCCGGTCGCCGGCGCAGCGATCTCCATTTATGAAGTTTTGAAGCCGACAGATTCACTGGATAAGTTTCTGACGATGTTCAAGAACGACTGGAACCAGGCTCCCCATCGAAATTGCGATCGCCTTTACCTTGATCGTGATCTGTTACAAAATCCTGTTTCCGACAAGGACGGATATTTCGAAATTCGTGGCATTGCGGCCGAACATGTCTGCCGTGCTGCAGCCAACGCCAAAGGTCTTGCTGGCAAAGGCCTGTGGCTCGTGAATCGTTCAGACCTGGATGTGAGCGACTTCAACAGACACCCACTGGAATTCGCCGGAGCAACTGTTCCGTTGCTTGCGGCAACCGACGCAACTCATGTGCTTGAACCGGAACTCGTCATTAGTGGGACGGTGACGGACGAAGAGGGAAATCCTGTTGCCGGCGCAATGTTGCAGGCAGGCTCGGACGACGATGACGTGAAGCTCGCGACAGCGGACAACGACGGTCGATACGACCTGACAGGAATGCCGCATGCTGAAAACACGCTGGTGGCTGTCATGGCGCCTGGATTCATGGCTCGACCGGCGACTGATGTCCTTCTGGGGCAGACAATTGTTCTGAAGCCTCGGTCGAGTGACACTCGGATTCAGCAGGATTTCAAGCTTCGTCGCGGCGTCGTCGTCACCGGGCAGATCGTTGACGCCTCAACCGGAGAAGGCGTACAAGCGAGCATTCGGACTTCGCCAATGTCGCACAACGAATACGCCTCGATACCCGGTTTTGACAAGTACAAACACGACGGAACAACTCAGCCGACTGAGAAGGATGGCCGGTTTCGCATTCTGACGATTCCTGGGCCGCAGGTTCTTTCCGTAAGTGGCAGAGGCAGTATTCAAATCGGCAAGGATAAACGAAATCCGTATCTCCAGGCGACAGTAGCGCCGGAAGACAGTGAATATTTGAAAGTCGATACGAGAGGCAACGAGCGCCGGATCTTTACGATTGACAATCGCGTTGTGTCTCTCAACAGGCTAAACGCCGTCGCGTATCTCAATCCACCTGCGGGAGACGATACAGGAAATCTGACTGTTCAACTTCATCGAGGAAAGATGGTTGATGTCGAATTCGTGGACGAAGCGGGTGAGCCCGTGTCGAACGTGTTCCTGTCTGGTGTGACTGGCATGAGCTGGGGCACCGCGCAGGCACCAGGCAGCCAGGTAACGATATACGCGCTGGAAAATAATGAGCCGCGACAGTTACTCTGCCTGCATGAGCAACGAAAGCTGGCTGCGACGCTTATGGTGACCGGCGACGAAAACTCTCCTGTCCGGATCACTCTGAAAAAAGCGACCACAGTCCGAGGCCGCGCGGTTGACCGCGATGGCCAGCAACTCAGTGGTCGCTCCGTGTTTTTGAACTTCAAAGGCGACACGGCAGACGAACTCTATCGTTTCTTCAACATGGACAAGCCGCAGGTGGTCGTCGACGAGGATGGCCGTTTCGAGATCCCGCTGGTCGTTCCCAATGTGAAGTTCCGTGCTGAAGTACATCCGACGACGACCGATCCGGGCCTGATCGGCTATCCATCGCAGGATTCAATTGCAGTCGCCAGCGAAGACCTCGACCTCGGCGATGTAACGTTCACAAAGTATGGGATGAAAGTTATTAAAAACACTGGTCCAAAATTTGAAACGAAAAAGTAGCCGTCATCGCTCCATGTGACGAGCGGCGCAGAACAAGTGATGAAATCAGATCGTGACATCGTCCGGATCATCCGAAACGGAAGAAGTTGCTCAACGTCGTCCGTCCGACCTGAGTCGGCCCTTTTTCGAAACCACCATCTGCGCTGCTCATCACGCGGAGCGATGATGGTCACTTTGGCCGATTGAACAATTGGCCCGAGAGGCTGACAGGAACCTTCTCATGACACACTGGAAACTCTACACGCCAGGCGACACCGCTTCGTGGAACCTCACGCGAGTTGTCCATTTGCATCGCCGGACGGTCTTTGGAGCAACGGCTGCCGAACAACGACGAGACCTGACGGACGATCCGCAAAATGTCGTTAGCCGAATTTTGAATGGCACTGTCCGTATTAACACACCGCCGAGTTTCCACGAACTGTCTGACGTGATCGGCAATGCAGCGGCGGATTCATCCAACCCCGATCGTTTGAAAGCATGGTGGCTGTACCGCTGTTTGTTTTCGCCAAATCCGCTGCAGGAACGACTGACGCTGATCTGGCACAATCACTTCGCCACAAGCAATCTGAAGATCAACAACCTGCAGCAGATGAAGCAGCAGAACGAGACGCTGCGAAAACATTCCCGCAGTCCGTTCGGAGTTTTGCTGAACGCCATGCTGCGAGACCCCGCGTTATTGGTTTGGCTGGATGCTCCGGTAAATCGTAAAGGACAACCGAACGAAAACCTCGCCAGAGAACTGATGGAGCTGTTCACTCTGGGCGTCGGCCACTACACCGAAACCGACGTCAAAGAAACCGCCCGAGCTCTGACCGGCTGGACCATTCGCAATGGCGGCTTTGAACAACGGCCCAACCTGCATGACGACGGTGAGAAGACGATCCTGAACGAAACCGGCGATTGGACTGGCAGCGACGTCGCCGACATTCTGTTGAAGCAACCGGCCACCGCCAAGCGACTCGCGTGGCGGCTGACGTCCGAATTTTTCGGCGAGAACGTCGTCAGCAAGGATGCAATCGACGAACTCGCCGCACAACTGCAATCCACAGAACTGGACATCGCCGCAGCCGTCGAAACCATTCTCAGGTCGTCGCTGTTCTTCAGTGATGCCAACATCAACAGCCGTATCTGCGATCCTGTGTCGTTCATGATCGGACCGCTGCGAACGCTGGATTGTGCTGATCCGCCGCCGAGCACGCTAATGCTGGCCGAATGGCTGCGGCGCATGGGGCAGAATTTGTTTTACCCGCCCAACGTCGGCGGCTGGAACGGCGGCCGAACCTGGTTGTCGACTCGCACGGTGATCGCTCGAACAAACTACGCCGCGGCATTGGTGTCGGGGCAGTTGCACAATCCGGTTCGGGTGCCGGAACTTTCAACGCTTGAAGGCCGTGGCAATGACATCGGACAAGTCGCGAAACTCGTGGGAGTACAATGCGATTCCGATGCGGCCCGAAGAATTTCCAACGAACATCAGAAGCTCGATGGACAGGAAAAGATGGCTGCAACTATCGTGTCACTGCTAATGCTGCCGGAAGCGCATTTGCATTAGCGTAGCCGACATCGCTCCGCGTGACGAGCGGCGCAGAACAAACGCGGCACTCAGATCGCGAGATCGTCCGGAGACAACACGATCGAAGAACTCATGCAAACTCAAATGTCCGACCTTAGTCGACTCTTTCTCGAAACCGCCATCTGCGCCGCTCATCACGCGGAGCGATGATGGCTGCTTTAGGAATTCTGCCATGAAACGTCGCACCTTTCTTCAACGTTCTTCCCTTGTCTCCCTGGCCCCGTTCGTCCCTGCGTTTCTTCCGCAAGCCGCAGGAGCGATGACTGCTGAAACCGACGATCGCATTCTGGTGGTCCTGCAACTGAATGGCGGAAACGACGGACTGAACACCGTCGTTCCGTTCGCTGACGAAAACTATGCGAAGCATCGACCGGGATTGAAGATCGATACCGATGATGTCCTGAAGCTGAACGAATCCATTGGCCTACATCCGCAAATGAAGCCGTTGGCCGATCTGTTCGAAGCCAGCAAACTGGCCATCGTCAACGGAGTTGGCTATCCGAATCCGAATCGATCGCACTTCGAAAGCATGGATATCTGGCATTCGGCTCGGCTGAATGAAAGCGATCGGACAGGACACGGCTGGCTCGGGCGAGCCGTCGATACCCAACGTGACCAACACACGAACTCAACAGACTCCGATGCGGTCTTCATTGGCGATGCGGAAATTCCGGTTGCTCTTCGCGGTCGACGAGCAAACGCAATCTCGCTCAACAGTGAAGCTGAACTCAGACTGTTCGCTTCAGTTGGAAAACCCGCTGCGAAGAGTAACAACGATCAGGACATCACGGCGTTCC
>CALFOL010000525.1 GCA_937919915.1 uncultured Planctomycetaceae bacterium | reverse complement strand
AAGGCAAACCTAATGACCTTCTGGAATCAGAGCGGCCCGATGGTTCTGGCCCTGGCATGCCTGATGCCGATCTTTATTCGTGACACACTAACGCTCAGCAACCGCATCGCCGGACCGATTCATAACCTGCGAAACAAATGTCGTGAACTGGCCGATGGTGAGCACGATGTTGCACCACTTAAGTTCCGCAAGCACGATATGTGGGACGACCTGCCGGAACTGTTTAATCGCATGATGCAACAGGTTAATAAGGGTGAAGCAAGTCTGAACACTTCTGCCGTTGTGACCGAAACAGAGAAGTTGCCAGAGTCTGTCGGCGTGTAATTCGAACTGCGTGGATTTTGAATCGGCTCGACCGCAACTTTGCGTACGCCCTCCAGGTTCGATATGATCCTGAACGGCATACATCGAGACCTTCTACATTGGCACGCACGTGAAAATCGCACTGGCATCGGATCATGCAGGCTTCGACTACAAGCAGCAAATTGCCGACCATCTGCGGAACGACGGGTACGGAGTCGTTGATTTCGGCTGTCATTCCAGCGAGTCCTGCGACTACCCGGATTTCGTTCACCCCGCTGCCGCAGCGGTTGCTGCTGGCGAATGCGACCGCGGAATTGTGTTCGGAGGATCAGGAAACGGTGAGGCGATAACAGCCAATCGGCACGCGGGAATTCGCTGTGCACTTTGCTGGAACGAAGAGACTGCTCGTTTGTCTCGGCTGCACAACGACGCCAACATGATCTCGTTTGGCCAGCGCATGCTGGATCAGTCGACGGCAATCAAGGCCGTCGACATCTGGCTGTCGACTGAGTTCGAAGGCGGTCGCCATATTGCCAGAATTCGCGGCATTGATAAGCTGCCTCCTTGCTAGCGGAGAGACTCGCTGGTCTGAAATTTCAGTTCAAAACGACACTATGCAAAACAACTCATCACCGAAAAGTTCGTATTCCCATCAGCGTCCAGCAATTCATCGCTGTTGTGCGGACAATGCCAGATCGAAAGTTTCGGCAACCAATAAGCCAGTTGTTTGAAGTTCGTTTCCGAAGAAGCATCCCTGGCCTGGCAGTCGTTCAGTACGACACCGGCGACATGCAATCCCCTCTGTCTGGCGACTTCAACCGTCAACATCGTGTGATTGATGACGCCCAGTCTGTTGGCGGCAACAATCAGAATCGGACATTTCAGGCGGACTGCCAGATCCGCGACCGTCGACTGAGCGGACAGCGGACATAACAGCCCGCCAGCTCCTTCAGCTATCGTATGAGTGGCTAACGCATGCCAGCGTTGCAGCCCCGAGTCCAGCAGCGCGTCGTCGACACTTCGATTCTCCAGCTCGGCAGCAACGTGCGGCGCAACGGGAGCATCGAACCGCTGCGGACAGATCTGGTTTCGACTGCCCGTCCAGCCGACCGCTGCAGCCAACTGCTCAACATCCGACCACACGCGTCGTCCCTGCGAATTCGTTAACACGCCGCTGCAAACAGGCTTGTAGGCTCCGACCGAGTCCACCTGCCGCCGAAGGTGCTTCAACAGCGCACAGGAGATCCATGTTTTGCCGACGTCGGTATCGGTGCCCGTGACAAGTAACGTTTTCATTCCGTAAACAACTTGAAGGAGTGTATTCAGCCTGCTTGCCGTCAACGCGCCGACGGCAAACGACAAACAGTAGTCTAACAGATCGAACCTGGGTAACCTTTCGCCGACTTGATCACAATTTCCTGTTCCATCATTCCGTTATCACTATGACTCAACACCCCCCGTTTGTCTGGCACGTTGGCGAACAATTTTTGCAACGCACTCAGATTCCTCTGCTGATGGGAATCCTGAATGTGACTCCCGACAGCTTCTCTGACGGAGGAAAATATGCAGCTGTCGACGTGGCGGTACGGCACGCGTTGCAACTGGTCGCAGCCGGCGCGGACATCATCGACGTGGGAGGAGAATCAACCCGGCCCGGATCGGAACCTGTTTCGCTGGACGAAGAACTTCGACGCACCATTCCCGCAATCGAGGCCATTACTGCGGAAACCGCATTGCCTGTTTCTATAGACACCACAAAGGCAGAAGTCGCTCGACAGGCCTTGGCAGCCGGGGCGTCAATTGTGAACGACATTTCGGGAATGACGTTTGACCCGCAGATGCTGACGGTGTGTGCTCAGCACGACGCGGCGATCTGCGCGATGCACATCGTCGGAACGCCGCAGACAATGCAGAACGACCCGCACTACGACGATGTGGTGTCGGAAGTGACTGAGTTCCTGCGTCTGCAACTTGCAGCTGCGGTACAGGCAGGCCTTGCGCCCCAGCGTATCTGTCTTGATCCGGGGATTGGCTTCGGAAAGACGGCCCAGCACAATTTGATGTTGATGAAGGCGGTTGGCAGAATGCGGGAAGACCTGCGGCGTCCGATCCTGATTGGGCATTCACGCAAACGATTTCTGTCGCAACTATTGGGACGCCCGCTGGAAGAAAGGTTGTCCGGAACCACCGGCGTCTCCATCGCACTGGCAGAAAACGGCGCGGATGTTCTGCGAGTGCATGATGTTCAGGCCACGCGTGATGCATTGATCGCCTGGAATGCCGTCCGTAACGGCTAGAGCCAGTTGCCTGATGTTCGTTGCTTAGAAGCGGTGCGGAAAAAGCTTCCCCGTCGTGGCGCATTCCGCCAATCGTTTTCGGCACGCCAGGTGGTGTTAGATACGGGGTTGGAGAGTGGCAGTGATTTTCGGGCCAACGGCCCGCCCGATTATAAACATTGGCAATTCCTTACGGGATAAACGACGTCGAATCTTCCACCGCCAGGCAGAATTCTGCGATCAGTTTCGCGGATTGCTCCAGGTCGGATTCTGCAACAACTTCCACGGGAGTGTGCATGTAGCGATTCGGCAGTGTGACCAGCCCCGCAGCGCAACCGCCACGCGATACCTGAATCGCTGCACCATCATTGCTGGCTGGTCTGCCCAGCGCGTTGATCTGAATGGTTATATCATGCTTCTCAGCGGTCTCCTTTAGCAAATCAAACACGCGAGGGTTCGCATTGGCACCGCGAACAACCACCGGTCCGCCGCCGATGCTGATTTTACCGTAAGCGTTTTGGTCGATACCGGGACAGTCCGTGGCGTGTGTCACGTCCACGGCGATCGCCACATCCGGGTTGATGTTGTAGGCACTGGTTTGAGCGCCACGCAAACCGATTTCTTCCTGTACAGCCGAGACCGCAAACACCGCAGCTGACGGTTTCTGTTCGGAGATCATTTTCAGAGCTGTCATGATGACCCAAATACCTGTGCGATCATCCATCGCGACTCCGGAAATTCGGCCATTACGCAATTCCGTCAGGGATGGCGTGGGTGTCACAGAGTCTCCGATGCTGACAACTTCTGCCGTTTCTTTTGCCGACAATGAGCCAATATCGATCCACATTTCGCTGATATCAGGAACCGTTTTACGCTCCGATTCCTTGAGCAGGTGAATGGCCTTGCGGGCGATCACACCCGGGATCGAGCCACTGGATGTATGCACCAGCATCTTTTGTCCCAGTAGAATCTGCATGTCCCAACCTCCCACGGGATTGACGCGAATGAAGCCCATGTCATCGATATGGCGAACGATCAACCCAATCTGGTCGCAATGCGCATCCAGCAGAATGCGGCGGCTGCCACCAGGGTTTACTGCCGCAATGACGTTTCCATGCACGTCGGTCTCGACGCTGTCCGCAAAACCGCCGGCGAAGTCGCGAATGACCTGTTGGATTTGTTGTTCGAATCCTGACGTACCAGGCGTAGATAACAGGTCTTTCAGAAACTGGTCAGCCATGAACGCGATCCTTGAATGCTAAGTGCTGAGTCGATTGGGTGAAGACGCAGTTTAGCATGGGGGCGAAATGATTCGAGTCGCAAAAGCGACCGCCGACGGTCGGTGTCAGGCATGGCCGGATTCGACGCATTGCCCTGCCGCTCTGTGACTTAAATCCCCACCAACCCCAGGCCCCAACTGCCGATGAGGGCGGCAATCAGTGTCCATCCGAAGAGCTGATTGGCGATGTTGGGGATCGGTTCCGGCAGGCCGCGTCTGGACAGCCAGTACAACATGAAACTTCGATAAGGAATCTGAATCAGCGTCGCCAGCGCCAATAACCATCCGACTCGGTGATACGCAATCGATCCGGCGACGTCACCGGCCGCCAGGCAAACGAAGCTGCGCGTCAGGCCACAACCAGGACACTGAAACCCCAACATGCTGCGACTGATACACAGTTCAGGCACCGTCCACCCAGAGCCCACGGAAACTTCGACTTTCTGACCTTCGCGAACGCGCAGCAGGAACGCCAAAACAACAACCAGCACACACACCACCAGGACTTCACGGTGCCGGCGCCAGCGCATCGACAGCAGCCGCTGCTGGTCTTCCGCCGCGGTCTCGGGCGAAGCGATTTGACTCTGTGATTCAGAAACCATGTTGCTGTGGAGTCAAACGACCGACTGTCTGATGTCAGGCTTCGAGAGGATGGATGGAAAACGACGCACCACAATTTTTGCAGCTCGTCGTGCGGCCAATCAGACTGGCAGGAACGCGGTATTTGCGAGCACATTGGCCACACGCCACCACAACACGATCAGACTGAGCTGGATCAGGCACAGGGGTTTCAGCCGGGCGCCGAGCCACAGTCGCAACCCGTGGGGAGCTCGCGAGCGGCGGCACGAACGCTTCCTTTACGGATGCTGCCGAAGCACTTTCATCGTTCTCGTCATCCGGATCTTCCGCCAGCATGCTGACTTCGTCCAGAGGAAGCTCGCTCTCATGTTCCTGAACCCAGCGCGCCGCTTCGCCGTTTAGCGGACTCTTCACATTGTAAACCTGATACGCCAGCATCTCACCAATGCGAATCACGATCGATTCCAGTGATTCCCCGGCACTCCAGTGGTCGCCCACGCAGATGGCATGCGGCGCTATGTTGGGATGAAACACGGGAGTCAGCATGCGACACTGAGGCGGCGTGCGCGGATAGTTGCGTGGCAGTGCAATCTCCACGATGTGTTTCTTGACCGTCTTGAGTTCCTCGTCCTTTTTTTGCAGGCTCTTAACAAGGTACTCGAGCTGATACCGTTCCGGGGGATCGCCATCGGCCTGAATCATTCGCAGACGAGGATGCCGGCGGATGTAGTCCGATAGGTTGTCGAAGTCGGCCGTCAGTCTTCGCAGACGCACTGTACTCATGGGAGTTCAATCGGAAGTTGCCGTTCGGGAAGGTCGAGTTCACCGTCCAGCAGTTGATAGAGAGTCTGGAACACGATCGCAAACCCAAGTCCTTCGGCGAAACGTTTGTCCTGAGTCCAGGTGTTTATGCCAATCAGATGTCCATCGCTGTCGTACAAGCCGCCCCCACTGTTACCGGGATTAATCGCCGCCGAGGTCTGAATGACGCCGTAGTCTGTCTTCTGTTTTCGTTGTCGTCGCATCTGCGAAACATCGCCGCTGGTATGAGTCCACCCCAGTCCATGTGGATTTCCCACTGCAAAAACAGCGTCACCAACCTGAATCTGTGGTGTCACGTCCCAGGCAGCACTCATGATTTCCTGAGAAGTCACCGGCATGGTGATGAGTGCCAGATCAATGCCTTCCGGAGCCAGCCACACGGCGTTCCCTTTGGCCCCCGGCTGGCCGATCGCCTTCACCACAACCTCTGCGATGTCAGCCAGCACGTTGCCCGTGTCGCCATCGGCGAATCGTGAATCGATCACATGCCGGTTGGTCACTATCAGGGCTGTGCCGTCCTTAATTCGAAGAATCACACCGGAACCAATGCCAGACTGAAACATGCCCCCCGTCTGAATGAGGACGTTCGCCTTCATCGCGCGATTGATTGTGGGCGGCAGGCCGTTCAAGGCCTCGGGATCTGGTTCGAAGTCATCCAACGCGATGGCGACTCGGGAAGGGTCACCGGTTGACGCCAGATACACGGTCCAACCGACAAAACTGACGATGCCCAGCATAATTCCCATCGCAGCAAAAGGCAGCCCCTTACGACGAAATGCGTTGCGCGTCACCAGGGACGCGGCACCGATAGCCACCGCCAGCAGTCCGGTCACAATTCCAAACAGCGGAAAACTGATCAACGCCGTGATAAACGACGCCACCGCAAGCTGATTCCAGCGAAGTGATTCGGGATCCGGTCCCACAGGAATCGCAATGCGCGGCCCCATGGAGGGCGGCCGCGACACTGGCAACGGCCTCGCGGTTTTCAGATCGCTGGCCGTAATGTGAATGGTTGCATGGCGGTGATCGGCAGAAAGCACAACTGCGCTCGCGCAATCGAACTGTGCACAACCATCAACCTGCTTCCAGCACGTCGCATGATGCACGGAGCCGCAGTCGTCGCAGGTAATGGTTTCCTGCCCATGAACAATGCTGTCCGTGCAGGACGGGCACGAAACACCTGCTTCGCGCAGTCCAGCAATTCGAATCAGTGGTCGCCGTTTCATCAGTTTCCTGCCTTCATGGAAGTATGACAGGGTATCCGCAGAACTCGCATCATGAAACGGTAATTTCTCGAGAAGACTTGCACTATCCGAATGCCAAAAACAAAACGATCAACAGGGTATATAACGCTGACAGCCCAACGGACGCCCACCCCATGACGGCATAGACCGGACCACTTTTCGTCAACTGTTCTCGGTTGGGAATCACAACAGCCAGACTGATAACCAGCATCAAAGGAGCCAGGCAGCCAACCAGACTCACGATAGAAATCGCAATTAACGACTTCTGCAGCGAATCCATTTTTGCCGCCTGATCCTGCTGGCGATGCAGGTCCTTCACGGATAAGGGGTCGACGGTGTGGAAGTCCGTACCACAGTACCGGCAGCGACGAGCGATCGACTTGATCGTTTCCCGGCACGCCGGACAGACCTTGGTGTCGCCCCATGCTGTCAACTGCTGAGACGCTTGTTTTTCTTTGTCCGGCGCTGGAGCCTCTACGCATCCATACGTTGCACAGCCGCCAACTTCCGCCCAGCATTCGTGATGATGGTGCTGTTCGCAGGTCGGACAGCAAACAACGGCCTCGTCTGTACTGATCGCCGTTTGGCAAATCGGACACTTGATGCCCACATTACTTGCCGTCAACGTGGTGAAGGACAGCACCTGATCGGACGCTGTCAACACAATCGGAT
>CALFOL010000524.1 GCA_937919915.1 uncultured Planctomycetaceae bacterium | reverse complement strand
CGTTCAGAACACTCACCAAATACGGAAGTTTATTCAGCACTGCTCTAAGCTAAGCGTCGTGCAGTTCCAGAATCGCTTCGATTTCGACGGGGATGTTTCCGGGCAGCGATCCCATGCCGACCGCGCTACGAGCCGCTCGGCCAGCATCGCCCCACACCTCAACCATCAGGTCGCTGAAACCGTTGATGACCTTGGGGTGGTTCTTGAAGTCCGGTACGCAGTTCACCATGCCGAGGGCTTTGACCACACGTTTGACGCGGTCAAGACTTCCCAGTTCGGCCTTGATTGTGGCCAGCATTGTGAGGCCCACGACTCGCGCGGCTGCGATGCCTTCTTCTTCTGTCAGATCAGCGCCGACTTTACCGGTCAACCAGCGTCCATCCGCCCCGACAGGGCCCTGTCCGGAAACGTATGCCATGTTGCCGACAACCACAACAGGGCTGTAGGTGCCCGCGGCGGCTGGGGCCTCTGGAAGAGTCAGACCGAGTTCCTGAATGCGTGTTTCAATGCTCATGGTCAGTATTTTGCTGGTGTTTCGAAGAATTTGGATTCCGCGTGATCCGCGGGACGCTTGTGGGCGTTTGCGGTTCACCGTCTTTAATAACACCGATCGTACATTTTCTCTGCGGCTGTGCAATGGAGTCCGCGACTGTCGTGTAAGTTGCGGAATGAGTTCGGAAAACCGTACAATGAGCTGCGGTCGGCTCCCCATAACCTTTTCTTCAGGACCTTGTCCATGAGCGTCGTTGAATCCACCTTACTGCTTGGTGCCGCTTTCTCTTCTTTCTCTTATATCCTGCTGATTTGCTTCGTTGTCCTTGTTCTATTACTGGCACTCGTCTTTTTCGGCATGTTCGCCTCGGTGGCGTCACTTTGGTTCCGAGCGTTCATGTCGGGAGCAGGTGTTGGTCCCGTGCAGATGGTTGTGATGAAGCTTAAGAAGGTGAATCCGCAGGTTATCGTTGACTCGCGAATTATGGCCGTCCAGTCGGGCATCACCAACGTCAGCACGAATGCGATGGAGTCGCACTATCTGGCAGGCGGCAATGTTCCAGTCGTCGTGCGGTCACTGGTCGCCGCTCATCGCGCGAAAATCGACCTGGACTGGAACACTGCCGCGGCGATCGATCTGGCCGGTCGAAACGTCATGGAAGCGGTTCAAACCAGTGTGAAAACGAAAGTCATTGACTGCCCGGATGTGACGCGCCACGGCCGTGCGACACTTGACGGCGTTGCTCGCGATGGAATTCAGCTGAAGGCTCGCGCCCGTGTGACGGTTCGCACAAACCTGAGCCAGCTGATTGGTGGAGCAACCGAAGAGACCATTATCGCCCGAGTTGGTGAAGGGATCGTGTCGGCCATCGGTTCGTGTGAAACCCACAAAGAAGTCCTGGCGAATCCGATGTTGATCGCGAGAGCCGTGCTGAACAAGGGACTCGACTCACAAACCGCCTATGAAATCGTGTCCATCGACATCGCGGACATTGATGTGGGCGACAACGTTGGTGCTCGACTTCAGGCCGACCAGGCTGAAGCAGACGTCCGTATCGCTCGTGCCAAGGCCGAAGAGCGACGTGCCCAGGCGGTCGCCCGTGAGCAGGAAATGAAAGCGTTGACACAGGAGCATCAGGCGGAAGTCGTGCTGGCGGAATCAGAAATTCCCAAAGCCATGGCGGAAGCTTACCGCAGCGGAAATCTGCGTGCAGCTGGTCGTTAGAGCAGTTTACTTATTGTTGTGAACGGCACTCGCTCGCGGGAGTAGGCTTTCTTCGATCGAAACGCGTGCCCCGCGGCCACAAGTCACCGTAATACGCTGTAGTCATTCGGTCCTGCTCTGCCGGACGGGTCATGGCCACTTAGGTTATCCCGGTAAAGCTTGACGGCTGTTTGTGGACTTGAGTCAATTTATTCAGGCCGCTATTGCCGCTGAAACTGCTGCGATAGTCGCCTGGCCTCTGTTTCCTGAGGTTGTTGTACCGTGAATTGCTTGAGCCTGCGGATTTCAGGACGTACACTTCGGATCGATAGTTTGAGCATGAATTCGGAAACAGGAAGTGACCGCCTTTATGCGTTTTCAACACCCAACATTCCGGGAATGATTACGCCATGAATGATGTCCTCCAGGTAGAATTAACCACTCACGAACGCGATGTGCTGCTGCGTGGGCTTCGCTATGTTCGCCGTTCCGTGATGCTGGAAACCCGCGATCCGACAAAGGAAGACGAACTGCGTCGCACTGGTCTGATCGACGAGATTCATATGTTGTCCCAAAGATTAGAAGCGACTGATCCTTTAGCAACGGCACAGGCCTAGAGCAGTTTACTTATTGTTGTGAACGGTACTCGCTCGCGGGAGCAGGGTTTCTTCACTCGAAATACGTTCCCCGCGGCCACAAATCAGCGTAATCCGCTGTAGACCCAAACTGCAGTGAAACACTGATAACATTCGAAACGCACTTCGTTATTTCACGAAGTGCGTTTTTAATTTTTGGGGCTGGCATTTTTCTGAGTTCTGCTATGCGTTACGACCACGTGTGCGTCGAATCCGTTGTCCACAACCCTCCGGCTGAAGTGGTTAGCTCTGATGCGATTGAACAGCAACTGGCAGCTGTCTACGAGCGACTGAGTCTGCCGTTCGGGCGACTGGAACTAATGACGGGGATTCAGGAACGTCGTTTCTACCCGCCTGGCACGTTGCCCGGGCAGATCAGCATTCAGACGGCAAAGACAGCGATTGCACAATCCGGTATCGATCCTCAGCACTTCGGTGCGTTGATTCACGGTTCTGTATGTCGAGACAGAATGGAACCGGCGACAGCAACAGGCGTGCATGCCGGAGTCGGCTTGCCCGATTGTGCGTTGGTGATGGATGTCAGCAATGCCTGCCTGGGATTAATGAATGGCATGCTGATCGTCGCCGACATGATCGCACTGGGCCGAATCAAGGCCGGAGTCATCGTCGGCACAGAAACCGGTCGTGGATTGGTGGAAGGTACTATCGAAAGTTTGCTGAACGACAAATCGCTGACACGCAAGTCGATCAAGTCGGCGTTCGCATCACTCACCATTGGCTCTGGCAGTGCGGCGATCGTGATGTGCCATGACAGCCTAAGCCAAAAGAAACATCGCCTGCTCGGCGGCGCCTTGCTGTCTGATACCACCAAGCACAGCCTGTGTGCGGGCGGAGTCGAAGCGGGGACTCACGGGGACAGTCGACCACGAATGGAAACGGATTCCGAGAAGTTGTTGCACGCCGGAATTGAGCTTGCCGAACGGACATGGCAACTGGCCAAAGGTGAACTCTGCTGGAACAACGCCGATGTTGATCGTGTGTTCACGCATCAGGTCGGCAAACAACACCGCACGCTGCTGCTGGAAACTTTGAATCTTGATCCACACCTGGATTTCCCAACCGTCGAACGTTTCGGGAACACAGGGGCCGTCGCGCTGCCGATGGGGTTATCCATGGGCCTGCAGCAATCACCGCCACCTGCAGGTACAAAGCTGGCGTTAATGGGCATCGGCAGCGGACTGAATTCCATCATGCTCGGCATTGAGTGCTGATTTTTCGATGTGCGGATATTCCTGCTTGACCAGGATGACACGTCGGGGTGACCATGGCACAATAGTGAGCACGGGGGCATCGACAGTGGTCGCCAATTTCGAGATAAGTCCACCACATGGTACGGCCGTATGATTCTCGCATTGATCATATCCTGCAGCGTATGCGTTCTCATCATCGCGTGTAGTTTACCTGTGGACTGTTGGCGATGTGTGCTAATGAATTGTCGCCGCCTTGATGGCTCTCTGTCGAGAAAACGAATGCGCCGTGAGCTATCGGCTTTCGGACAGTACCTGACGACCATCAGTGTGCCGGCAATCTTATCGTTCCTGTTTCTGTTCTGTGTCAGCACACTGTTTTTCCGTTTCGTCATGCCAGTGGAACTGATCTCGCGTGGTCTGCGCGCCTTTGAATTCGATCCCGCGGCATGGCGAGAAAATCTGGCAGGCGTTCAAGCGGAACACACAAAGTTCCTGGAAACGCAGGGGGCTGGCGAGGGCCAGATCCGAGAAACTCAACGAATGCTGTGGTACGGTTCGCCCGCCATTGGTTGTGGCTTGTTGTTCGTCAGCCTGGGAGCTGGTCTCTTTTTCCTGCGTTGTGCTCGCGGGGGAGTGACGGCATTGGTCACAGGCATCCGCAATCGCCGGAAGATGTATGCCCGTTGTGACGTCAGCAGGATGCAGCAGGCAGAATCCCCTGAGACTCAAGCCTCGCCAAGTGGACAGTTTGAGGCGAATTGAACTCCCATTGGCTCAGGTGACTTTCAACTCCTGGAATGCGGCAGTTGCTTATTTCGGTCCCGTGGTACGTTCGCTAAGATCAGCGGTTTTAAGCTTTGTCGTCGAGACACCAGACTGTGGTCAGGAATTTGCATCCGACTACACCGGCTGAGAATGCTCGCGTTAGTGACAAAGCTGCTTCGCAAAATGTTGTGAGCAGGACTCGCAAAACGGGATTCATGAGATGGAAGCTGGTATCGTCGGATTGCCGAACGTTGGCAAAAGCACACTCTTCAACGCACTGACTTCATCCACGGTGGCTCAGAGCGCTAACTATCCGTTTTGCACGATTGAACCTAACGAAGGCATCGTGAGTGTTCCGGACAGCCGACTGGAAACGATTACACGCTACATCCCGCCGCAGAAGGTGATTCCTGCGATGCTGAAGCTGGTTGACATTGCCGGCATCGTGGAAGGAGCCAGCAAGGGCGAAGGCCTTGGGAACAAATTTCTGAGTCACATCCGGGAAGTCGACGCGATCCTGCAGGTCGTGCGCTGCTTCGAAGACAAGGACATTACTCATGTGTCGGGTGATGTGAACCCTCTTTCTGATATCGAAATCATCGAAACAGAATTGCTGCTGGCAGATATGGAAACGCTTGCGGCGTCGTTACCAAAATCTGAACGTGCGGCAAAAGGTGGTGACAAGGACGCGAAGCTGCGAGTTGAAGTCACGAAGAAGTGCCAGGCATGCGTTGATGAAGGCCACTTGCTGCGGACTCTGGAATTCACACGGGACGAAGCGAAGATTGTGCGTGGTTTGGGTTTGATGACTGCGAAGCCGATTTTGTACATCGCAAATGTTGCCGAAGACAACGTTGCTGGCGAAGGCCCACTGGTTCAGCAGGTTCGCGATCACGCCGCCAATGTGAACGCAGAAGTTGTCCCGGTGTGTGCCAAATTTGAGGCGGAACTCGGAGAACTCGATGACGCCGATCGCGCAGAAATGCTGGAATCCGTCGGGCTCACAGAAGCGGCTCTCGGCACTGTGGCTCGCGGGGCTTACCGCACTCTGGGTCTGCAAAGTTACTTTACGGCCGGAGAAAAAGAAGTCCGCGCGTGGACGATCCCCGTTGGAGCAACGGCTCCGCAGGCGGCCGGTGTGATTCATACGGACTTCGAAAAGGGGTTCATCCGGTGTGAGGTGTATACACTGGCTGCCTTAGAGGAATTCAAGACAGAGAAAGAAATCCGAGCCGCTGGCAAGCTGCGCGTCGAAGGCAAAGAGTACATCATGAAGGATGGGGATATCTGCCACTTCCTGTTCAATTAGACCAATGGGGAAGGCAACGGATGACAGAGCAAACACTGGGCGGAACTCTGTACGAAGCGTGGATCGCTAAAGAAGGCAGGCAACGCCTGAATTTCGAGCCTGACAGGCAACCCAAAGCGGTCACCAAAGCGGTCACCAAAGCGGTCACCAACGTTGCCGAACCGAGAGAACTTTGCGCCAATGAGCACAGCGCAGCGTTTGCCGACGACACGACGCCTCAGGAAACGATCGATGCCTGGCTGACCTATGCTCCCGCCCAAAGCGACGCGAATTCTGTGAAGGATCTCCGGGGGAATTCACGGCGAAGCGGACCAAAAAATGGTGATGCACGCACGCGAACA
>CALFOL010000523.1 GCA_937919915.1 uncultured Planctomycetaceae bacterium | reverse complement strand
CAACAATTCACGAAACCCCGCTTTTTACTCGCTCAAAATCCTTCACAGCGTTGCCAAGCAGGGCGCCGTCAGGTTCGTTCAGCGGGATTTGCAGTCTATTTGACTGCGCAGTCTGACAGCGATTCGAGTCCCTGAAAATCAGTATGGCCATCCCGCAATAGGAAGGATTGGCGGGGCAAAGTAATGTAGTACCCCAGAGCACGACCACAGAGCCAAGCCAACACCTGCATGGTTACGTCATCGCGAGATCGACCCATTTTCGATTAACCTGGCAAATCGGGCAGCGTTCCCAGGTCGGGCGCGAAAAAAGAGCTCGGGCTCAACTCTTTCGCACTCGGAAAGGAGTCCACCGGCAGCGGTCTCAATGACGTCGATTCGCAAGTAGAGTGGCATCCGGCAGGAGCTTCCACAGCGATGAGCGAAGGCACGCGGAACGGCGGCGGCGGTCCGATCACCCAACTCGCGCACGACCGCTGGCGGATCGGCGAAGCGGAGCGAACCTCCGCGTTCGGCGTGCACCATGATCTGGCCGCTGGCGGGGCGCTTGTGGACGCCATGACTGTACTCGCCGCCGAAATACACGAGCGACCATTCGCCATTCGTCTGAATCTCAGGCAGGAAGGGCTGCACCAATTGAGCCCCGCGCTGACAGCGATCAGTGAACTCTTGCTGAAATGCCTGCGCCGCCTGGCGATCAGGTAAGAATTCCAACCCCGCTCCGGCGGCCGACACGTCGGGCTTGATGACGGCGGCGATGTGTTGCTCGACAAAGGCTTCGAGATCAAACGACTCGCCAACCGGTATGAACTGAGTGGGAACGATCGGGACGCCAACCGCCGCAAAATTAAGCAAGTAGCGCTTATCCATGAGCCAGGGCATCACCTGCGGCTCGTTCTCAACGACCAGTTCCGTTGCCGCGAGCATTCCGAGCCAGCTCAGAAACCCCTGGCACTGCTCGTCGCTATCCATGTAATCCCACGGGAAGCGGACGATGAGGCGATCAAACTGCTCCGCCAGCCGCGAGGTTTCCCCTCCCCAGACGATGGCCGAGACCTGGTGCCCGCGTCGCCGAAGTTCATCGACCAGCAATTGATCGTCAGGAGTAAACGGCGGCTCGGTTGGCAAGAAATCGGGTTCGGCAGCGGTGGGAAAATAGTCGGCCAGCTTCTCGGCCCCGGAAGTGGCGATGCCGATGCACTGGGACGGTGGGGTGATCATGGAGTTCGCAATCTCAAAATGACTGGACGACTTCTAACGCTCACGGTTTGCCTTTTGATGTTGATGGAGCAAACCCCGGCAGCGGGCACCAAATGTCGGCGAGCAATTCAAAGATTTCCGGTTCGGCCTGTTTCAGTTCACCGACTTGTACTTCTCGCTGTAGCCATGCTCCTTCAACCAACCGGCATCGGGGTGATACTGCATGACGCGCAGGTCGCCGTAATTCAGATTCGGCTCGATACTGATGTTACGCAGCCTGGTCAGCGACTTCTCCGGCACGACGAAGGTGATAGCGACGAGCCGCGCCGTAAGCAGCTTCAGCGCGCGTTTGCCGACCGCCGCGCTGCCGCCTTTCAGCAGGCGATCATCCACGCGCACGGTCCAGCCTTCGATATTGCGCGTGGTGTGCGCCATCGGCAGCGGAGTTTGATCCGCTGCGAGAGCGGAATCGCCGCCAAGCGTTGAAACCATCAACACCAACAGTGCCAGGAATTGAACTACGGCTTGGCGCTCCATCTACCTCGCCCCTTTCAGCAGTTCCACCATCGCCTGGCCCATGGCTTCGCCGACGTCCATATAAACCTCGGCCTTCCGACCGTAGTGACCGTTGCCGCTGCCTCCTTGAGCCATGGGGATTCATTCCCGGAAGATGCAGGATCGTCGCGTAGAAGTCGTGGATGCGGACCGGAGCTTTCGTCACCTTCATTCCATCGTCGTCGGTCTCTCCAGACACCATGGCCTGTTTGACACCCGTGCCGGCCAACCAACAACTGAAGGCCCCTGCATGATGACTCGTATCCTGGACGTTTCTCACGTCAAGCTCATTCTCCATGAGCACCGACCCCAAGGTGTCGATCAGGATGAGCAAAGTCATCTGCACGAGCGCCTGCGAAGTGCCCTGTACTGAGATAGTGCGTTCACCTTTCCAACTCGCGTCGGTCACATCGAAGACCTGGAAAACGGATCTTTGCAAACGGCTCCGGTCCGACACGCCGGAGGGACCTCGATTTGATTAGCCAGGTTGGCGATACTTGATCCAGTGGCTTAGTCAATCCGAATGCAGATGGACGTCCGTTGAACGCGGAAGTGATTGCGATGTCAGCACGAATCGGTTCCCTCCCATCTGACTCATGTGGGCGTGTCCTGAGCTCGTCGCAGCTTCTGGCAGCAGGAGGACATGGCGATCCCCGGAACCATCGGCTGTCGCCTCCTGATGGACTCGAACACTTACATCTGTGCGATTGATTCGTGTGGTTCTTTAGTTTCGTGCTCAGGATCTCATCCGGACGCTCTATGCGAAGACAGCATTCACAACCTGGCCGCCTTCGGGGCCTGTTAGCCGGTGTTCGCGGCCTTCGTGCCAGTATTTCAGGTCGTTGGCGTTGAGGCCCAGGGCGTGCAGGATTGTTGCGTGCAGGTCTCGGAAGTGGACTTTGCCTTCGACCGCGCGGTCACCGGTGGGGTTGGTCTTGCCGTGCGCGTAGCCGCTGTTGACGCCGCCGCCGGCCAGCCAGAAGGTGAAGCCGTTAGCGTTGTGGCCGGTTTCGTCCTTGCCATCGTCGGGTGTTAACCCCGGTCGACCGAATTCCCCGCCCCAGACGATCAGCGTGTCTTCCAACAGACCGCGCTGATTGAGATCTTCGAGCAACGCTGCGATGGGCGCATCTACTGTGTCGCAGTTGGCTTTCAGGTCACGGCGATGATTTTTGTGTTGGTCCCAGCCGCCGTGGTTCACCTCAATGAAGCGGACGCCGGCTTCTGCAAATCGTCGGGCCAGCAGGCACTGGCGGCCGAAGTCTGTGGGACGACAGGTGCCGATTTGCAGCTTGTGGCCGACTCGGTAGCGGTCCAGAGTTTCCTGTGTTTCAGTAGACAGGTCCAGCAGATCGGGGGCCGAAGCCTGCATGCGGAAACCGAGCTCCATTGATTGAATCACGCTTTCCAGCTTGTGATCTGCTGGCCGTTGAGCCAGATGATTGCGATTCATGGATTGCACAAAGTTGAGCTGTCGTCTGCGGGCTCCCAGTGGCAAGTGATTGCTGGCCACATTGCTGATCGTCGCCGTGGACATGTCTTCGCCGTTGACACCGATCGGCGTGCCGTTGTAAATCGATGGCAGGAACGCACTCGAATAGATGGAACTCTTGGAGGTGTTCAGGCTGACGAAGCCCGGCAGGTTTTGGTTTTCTGTGCCAAGTCCATACGCGATCCATGATCCGAGGCTTGGGCGAGTCCTTAGTCGCTCGCCAGTGTGCAACTGCAGAAATGATTGAGCGTGAATGCCGGTATCTGCGTGCATTGCGTTAATGACGCATAGTTTGTCCGCATGCTTTGCGGTTTCCGGCATGAGTTCCGAAATCCACAATCCACTGCCCCCGTGCTGACGAAATCTGGTGACGGAACCCGGGTGTTTCTTGTTGCCGGTCTGAGGCTTGTAGTCGAACGTATCCATCTGAGCAGGCCCGCCGCTCATGCACAGAAAGATCACTCGCTTCGCGCGAGCCGACAGTGTTGGCGTTTGCTCTGCGAGACCGACGGATTCGGAGGCGAGTGTTTGTTGTCCACACAACGCCTGAAGTGCGAGGTACCCAAAGCCACAGGATGTGGTCTGCAGCATGTTTCGTCTTGAGTTGTTCATGAACACGCCCAACTAATCGATATATCGAAATTCATTTGTTGCCAGCAGAGCCTGGCACAGGCTCGCCCATGCTTTGCTGGCGTCTTTGAGATCGTATTCCGCTTCTCTTAAGAACGATATCGCATTCTTAACTTCGTTCGCATTCGGGTCGCGATTGAAGGCTTGATTCCATGCGAACTGGATCCGCGATGGATTGCCCGCTGCCTGGCTCATCACATGACTCGCGAACAGCGTTGCCTGTTCGATGACGAACGGGCTGTTGAACAGGTGCAACGCCTGGTTCGGCACGGTGCTGACATTTCGTCGTCCAGTCACAGTTGTGAAATCGGGCAGGTCGAAGGCGGCCAGCTCTGGCGGCGGAGAACTTCGCAAATAACACAGATAAACGCTGCGCTGGTTGCTCGGTTCGTGAAGGCTGCCAGCGAGATTCACCAGAATGTCGCGATGACGAATGATCGAACCGTCGCCAGGAGTAAGGTTCAGTTCTCCGCTGACGAACAACATGCTGTCTCGCAGAGCTTCCGCATCCAGGCGACGCCGTTCGTGCCTTGCCAACAGTTGATTTGCATCGTCCTGAGTAAGCAGTGAAGGGTCGGCTTCGCTGCTGAGCTGATACGTACGGCTCAACACTATCTGGCGAATCAGTTTCTTGATCGACCAGCCGTCTGCGATGAATCGAATTGCCAGGTGATCCAGGAGTTCGGGATGCGTCGGGCGTTCTCCATAGACGCCAAAGTCGTTCGGCGTTCTCACAATGCCGGTGCCGAACAAATGTTGCCACACGCGATTGACGATGACTCGAGCAGTCAGGGGATGATCCGGATTCGTCAGCCACTGGGCGAGTTCCAGGCGGCCACTTTGTTTTTCCGAAAACGTTACGGCGGCCGCGTCGGTGGTGCTGCACGCTGTCAGGAAGCCGCGCGGAACGGGATCACCGAGTTTTTTGGCTTCGCCTTTAATGTTTAGTTTGCAGTCTGCCGACTTTTTGTGATCGCGGACACCCATCGCCAGTGGAGTGCCCAGGGGCCACGGCGGTTTCGGAACGGGTTTGGGCGTGCCGGTGTTGGATTCCAGGACCAGCACTGTTTCGATGAAGTCCTTTGGCGGCAGAACTTTGGGGGCTGCTGTCAGTACATGCAGGCCGGTTTTGGGAGCCGTCAGTCCTTCGTTGGCGGCGACGCCCCACATGGTTTCGGTGCTGGTGAAGAAGCCAGCCAGAGCGTAGTAATCTCGAGTCGGTACGGGATCGAATTTGTGATCGTGACATCTTGCACAGGCCACACTGAGTCCCAGGATTCCGCTGCCGATGACATCGATCTGGTCGGCCACGACATCCATGTCGAAGTTTTCGTTCATCGCCTTTGCCGGTTTCGCTGCCATTGCCAGGAAACCGGTTGCGATGAGGTTGCGATCGCGTACTTCCGGTGTGTCCGCCGGCAACAGGTCGCCAGCGATTTGTTCCTTTAGGAACCGGTCGTACGGAGTATCGGCGTTGAATGCCGCGATCACGTAGTCACGGTATCGCCACGCATGAGGGAACGTGGGGTTTCGTCCAAGACCATCGTTGCCATTTGCTTCAGCGAATCGAGCAACATCGAGCCAGTGGCGGCCCCATCGTTCGCCGAATTGCGGCCGGGCCAGAAGTTCATCAATCAGTGCTTCTACGGTTTTCGACGGGGCGGTGGCATAGTCTTCGATAAACTGTCGCGTACGGTCGATCGATGGCGGCAATCCGATGAGATCGAAATGCAGACGCCGGACGATCGTTCCGGCATCCGCATCGGTCGTCGGCTGCAGTTCTTGTGCTTCGATTTTGGCGAGGACAAAGTTGTCGATCGGATCTCTCACCCAGTGTTGATTTGTCACATCGGGCACAGACACGTTTTGCGGAGGTTGCAGCGACCAAAGGTTGGCCGCGGCCATCGCAACGCTGTTTTGGGAATCTGTGTTCGATCTGGGATCTGCCGCGCCACGCTGTACCCAGGTCTTGAAGTCTGCGACTACGGAATCCGGAAGACGCTGTTGTGGAGGCATTTCGATGCCATCGTATTGCAGAGCCTGAATGATGAGGCTCGCGTTCGCATCACCTGCGACAATCGCTGCGCCAGATTCGCCACCTCTACGCAGAGCATCACGACTGTCCAGCAGTAGCTTTCCACCGACTTCCTTCGCTGTTGCCGAGTGACATTCGTAACAGTGCTTAATCAGCACCGGGCGAATCTTGTTCTCAAAGAAGGCGATGTTTTCGGCTGTCTGTGGCTGCTCACCCGCATGTCCAACCATACATAGTATGGTTGTCCAATATATTGAAAGCAGGAATAGGCGGAGGCAATTCATCGCAGGCCTGTGGTGTGCGGCTGGAATTCCGGGGCGGGACCGCTATTATCGACGAATCTCTCTATGAATGTAAAGTTTCGATCGGTAAGGAATGCTAAATAAGTTCAACGGATTCCAGTGTTTCGTTGGTTCGAACGCCTGCTGAGGTTTCCACTTTCCGGGCGAACATGCTCAATAGTGTTTTTGCAGCGGACGGCGACAAGACGCGAGCGTCGTAATGTAGTGACAACGATAATCGACCGGCGTACGAGGTCACGCCAAACGACGCACAGACGTTTCGAGCAATCGGTGCTGCGACTTCTGTCGCCAGCAACACAACGTTTCCGGCCTGCCATCGTCCGTCGACGCACGGCAATGGACAGCGCGCCAGGACA
>CALFOL010000522.1 GCA_937919915.1 uncultured Planctomycetaceae bacterium | reverse complement strand
TTCGTTGGTTTTTGAATTCTATTCAATCAGGAATTGCTGACAGCCCGCTGTTGGGTGCTACGCTGAATTTCCTGTCGGTAACCGTAAGTCTGTCGCTGGAAGTCGGAATCCGAACCAACCATGACAGCTCCCAGCAACGGCACTTGCAGGCTTCGCAGCGAATCGCAACACTGCGCGACGTATGGGATGCGGCTGTAGTCTTTGCGAGTCGACAACAGGACGATGTCGGCGTTTTGGGCCAGCATGGACGGCTCTGCAACGAACAGCAAAGGCGACGTATCGATGACGACGAAGTCGAATCCGGCTTTCAGCAGGTCGATCAGAGAACGTCCGCCGACAGCTTTTGCAGCACGGATTGATCAATCTGACCCGCTGCGATAAAGGTCAGTCCGTCGGCCTGTGTCGACTGGCAGACTTCCTTCAACGATGCTTCGCCTCGCATGTATTCACAGATGCCTGGTCCCTCAGCACCGTCCATCATCAAGTGTGCAGACGGACGACGGAAGTCACAGTCAACAATCACAACGCGTTTTCCTGATCGAGCCAGACTGGCTGCCAGCTGACACGACACGGTTGTCTTGCCTTCGTGGGCAGATGCACTGGTGACCAGAATCGATGCGGACCGCTTCGGGTCGATGTGTCGCATCAGGTAGGTTCGGACGACGTCCATCGATTCGATGACAGCCCGGTTCCATTCGTCGTAGTTCACCGTGCCGGCGAAGATGCCCAGCCCCAGGAGGCCACCTTTGTCCGGCGACGGAATGGCTCCGATGAGACGCAGGTTGATGGCATTGGCAATGCCTGATGTTGAACCCACGCGGTGTGAGAACCATTCAAACATTGTGAAGCCGGCAATGATCGTAAACAAAGTACCACGACCGCCCAGAGCCATAGCTTGTGTACGGGCTTTCTGGTTTCTTTTTTCAGGGACGTTCGCGTTCTGAACAACCGTCACTCGTTGTGGGCGGTCAAGATCCAGGCCACGGGCTTGAATGTTTAGAGCCAGGTCGTCGCGAGTTTTGACGAGGTGCTGGATATCCTGTTTTTCCCGTTCCAATTCCACGACTCGACGGCCCGTCAGTTCGAGACGTTCTTTACCGGCCTTGATTTCCGCTTCGATTTGACTCTTTTGTTTTAGCAACCAGTCGTATTTTAACATCGACAGTTTCGAGTCGCCAGGAATCGTCGGTTTGGCCGGGCCTTCAATCTGTGCCTTCAATGCCCTTTCCTGCTGCATTAGACCAAGCAGTTCCGGATGATTCTGATCTCGTACGCTTTCGCAGAACTGGTGAATTTTGAATTGTGTCGCCTGCAGCTGTCGCTCCAACAGTGTGGTCTGACTGGTGAGCGGGTTCTGAACCAGTGGGTTTGTTGGACCACCCAGGTTCATTTGTGTCAAGGCGCTCTTGACCTGATCGGGGTTCAGCCCGTGTTCTGCCATATAGGTTCGCAATGCTTCTTCTTTGCGAATATCACCGTCGATGTCCTGCAGTTCGGTCTGCAGGCCACGGAGACTCTGTTGCATCAGGTCCTGATTTCCCATGGCGATCTTTGAATCGCCGGTCCCGAGCTCTTCTGCGAGTCGGTCGATGCGTTCCTGGTTTTGGCGAACGCTTTTGTCCAGGACAGCAAACTTGGTTTCGATTTTCTCAGGTTCTGAATACGTTCGTTGCGTTCCTGGTACACGATATTGTCCAGGTAAGCGTCTTTGATCGCGTCGACGATTGTCGCCAGATCCGGTGGGTGTTCGCCAGCCAGCGTGATTCGTACGAATTCCGGACTGAAGTCACCGTGGACTTCGATGTGTTCGAGCAACCAGTCGACGGGCGTTGACTGGTCACGCAGCAAGCGAGTTTCTTTGACACCTTCGATACGCAATGCGTACTCAGAGACTTCCCGACTCTTTAGGAAGTTAATGACCGTATCTCGATACGTCTTTAGGTCCTGATCCTTATCACCGTTGATGTTGTCGGCCACTCTCTGTTCGAATTGATGTACCTTCAGTAAGGCTGACGATTCGTATTCGGCAGGGACCAATTGCCACAACAGGGCACCGACCAGCAACGCTGCGGGAATCCCGACGGCCAGTGTCGGAATCCACCTGCGCCGAAACGCGTCAAGAATGCTCCAGAAGGTCACCGGGCGTTCCCCGCACTGCCACCAGGAGTCGGGCTTCCACTTGGCCGACTGCTGATCTGAGAAGTCTGTGAATTCGCAGGAGACGAGTTCATCGGCTGTCCGGAATTGGCATTTGGCCATGTTGGATGATTCGATGTCATAGTTGGACGCTGCAATCTTCGTTCAAAGGGTTCCGTATCAACTCTGCTCGTTCAGCGCATTGAGAAGCTCTCACTGCGTGGTCTACGATGGCCCGTATCTTCCTCTCATCTGTGATCTTTAGGTCACAAATCACGTTCGTGAGTGAATAATGAATCACATGAATCACCGAAGCGGGGGGAAACGTGACGGTTGTCCGTTCGATCGGGGCATTTGAGGGCCAGTGGCTGTAAAAGCTACACTCAGCGACTGGCCAGGGAGTCAGCTTTCCATAAGGGGCCGAACTTTGCCAAAATGTCATGGCGGTGATTTTGGACGATGTGGATATGTTGCCGAAATGCAGCTACTTTGCTACGTCCGGATATGACGAAAATGGGGCCTGCAACGCCTGTGGCAGTGAGCAGGAATCCAGTGTCTCCCGATTCTTGTGCCCTTCCCCGAACCGTTATCCTGTCTGCTCGGAACAGATCAAATTTTCTAAACAAATGAAATAATCGGATTACGCCCGCCATCGGTTAACAACGAGAGCGGAATGCCGCCTCTCTGAACGTTCCATGCGGAACTCAACTTCTTGAAACAATTGGGAGAATCACTGAATGAAGACTTTTCGGAATCTTGTCTGCCTCACACTGATGGCTGCTGTTGCTTGTAGCGCCGTTGCTGACGAAAAAGAGAAAAAAGGCAAAGGCAAGAAGCCGACCGCCACACAGCGTTTCGTCGCAAAGATGGAACTGACCGACGAGCAGAAGACACTGGTCGCCGCGATAGACAAGCAGTTTGCGGAAAAATTCGATGCCGGTCGAAAGACGATGGACGAGATCCTGACTGACGATCAGAAAAAAGCACAACGGGCTGCTCAAAAAGCGGCCAAAGAAGCTGGCACGAATCCACAGGACGCGCGTAAAGAAGTTGAAGCCGCTCTGAACCTGACTGACGAGCAAAAAGCTGAGCGAAAGACAGCGCAGGCTGACCAGAAGAAGCTTGACGTTGAGGTCGTTGCAGCCCTGAAGAAAGTCCTCACAGCCGAGCAGCAGGAAAAGTTGCCGAAGCAAGGTGCGGAGAAGGGTAAAAGGAAAAAGAAAAACGCCGCCTAACCATCCGGCCGCGCTGACAGATTCTGCCAAACCGGCACTTCCTTTATGGCAGTGCCGGTTTTTTTGTTGCCCCGAAGGACTGATCGGAAATCACTGTCGACAACCCCTCGGTCCGTTCGACACTATTGCAGGAGTTCTGCCTTCTGCGCATTCACCCGAGTGTCACAGAATTTCAGCGTGTCATTCGCGGTTTCCCCAATGGCGCCTGCTCGAATACAATCCCGTACACGAGTCTCCTCATTGGGCACTGGACGCATGGAAACGCTTGTTTTTGAACCACTGATTAAGCAAATACGGTGGGGTGGCAGAAAGCTGGGCGACCTTTTGGGCAAGGCGATCGGCACAGCGGGTGACTACGCCGAAAGCTGGGAAATCGCTGATCAGCCCAGTGGCCGAAGCGTGGTCGCGGCAGGTGCCTACAAGAAAATGACACTGTCAGATTTGGTTGAGAATCTCTCCGACGACCTGCTGGGGCGGCATCATGCGATGCAGCAGTTCCCGTTGCTGATCAAATATCTGGATGCCAATGACTGGCTGTCCTTGCAGGTGCACCCGAACGATGAGCAGGCTAAGGAATATGACGTCAATGAAAACGGAAAAAACGAAGCCTGGGTAATCCTGGATGCCGAGCCCGACAGTCAGATTGTCTCGGGGTTAAACTCCGGCGTAACGCGCGACGATTTCGAACAGCATCTGAGAGCGGGAACTGTCGAAGAGACGTTGCACATGATCCCCGCTAAAGTCGGAGACTGCATCTTTGTGCCCGCGCAAACCGTCCATGCCCTTGGCCCCGGAATTCTGCTGGCCGAAGTGCAACAGCAAAGTAATCTCACGTTTCGTCTGCACGACTGGGGACGATTGGGCAGTGATGGACAGCCACGTGAGATTCATGTTAAAGAATCACTGGCTTGTATCGACTTCGAACGCGGTCCTGTCAAGCCGGTCACACCTGTAGAATTGTCAGACGGTCGGCATCACTTTCAGGAACTGGTTCGCTGTAATTACTTCGTCATTCGGCGGCACCACGCCGTGGATGAATTCGATCTGAAACTTGATGACCGGTTTCGCATTCTGATGTTGCTGGACGGTAATGCCACCGTCAGCACAGACGCTTGCGACACAGGTCTTGTCAAAGGGACGACCGCATTGCTGCCTGCCTCGACGACACGTGCAACGATTCACCCGGAAGGCAGCATTACGTTGCTGGAAGTTCTGTATCCGTAGCCTGAAGCGACTACGCTTGCTGTGCTTTGCCGGTGACAACCTTGAACTGACCCGGTCCGCTCAGATCATTTCGACAGTCGATCAAGGATGTTCCGCGTGATGCGCACGGAAGACGGATCACCGCCGCTTAGACCGTGAGCCCAATCGGTGCTGCCGGCCGTGACCACTGTACCGCCCTGAGTGTAAACGCCCAGTACCGCGGCACCAACTCGGTCTTCTGGAAACCGGTCATACCAGAGACTGTCACCGGGGGCCCAGCGTGCAGGGCAGGAGCCGAGAATCGTGAACGAATCTGGTGTGCCATCGCGGCCGGTTGGAAACGGCAACCCGTCTTTCCACGTCATTTCACAGCCGTCACATTCGTAACCGACAACAGTGTCTTTGCCGCCAAAGCGATCGTTGAGCTTCAGGTCAGTGCCTGCAAACAGCCAGTGGTCCGGTCGGTGCACTATGTAAGAGGCGGGGCCATCCATGAATTGCCCGTGGCTGCGGTGGTAGCCACCCCACAGAAAGCCAACGCCGGTTAGTTGATTCTCTGGTCGTTCCACCAAATGGTGACTCCACGCCGTGCTCAGTAACTTGTGGTCGCTGGTGCGAAACAACGGATCGACGTTGTACGACTGCTTCCAGCATGTCAAAGCCCGACCGTTGTCCTCACTGCGGACCTGCCAGCAGCAGGTGTTACCGCTAAGAAATGCGACGTTCCCGCCGTCAGCAATGTACTTCTCCAGATTGTCTCGCATGTCAGCCGACCAGTACTCGTCATGTCCCACGCTCAGCACCAGCCGATACTGTTTCAGGATCTCCGGACGATGTTCGAGGTCGCTGTTGACCGCATAGTCGATCACATATCCGTTGTTCTCCGCCCATTTGGCGAACGGCAATTCCCATTTCGAATACTGCGACTGCAGCGGACGATCAAACGAAACGCGATGTCCCTGAAGACCACCGCGATCATGATACGAGTACAAGCTGTGACCACCCCAGTTCGTATAGGCGTTGTAGGTATTGGTCGCCAGTTGCAGCAGCATCTTTGTGTTCTTTCCCGGCACGGCAGCCCGCACAACAAACTGAATCGTATTGCGCGTCTCCTGCTCACCGGTCTTCAGAATCAACGTGGCAACGTAGCACCCACTCTTCCAGTCGTCCGGAATCGTCATTGTCATCGCAGCTGGCCAACCGCAGCCATGCGATGAAGCTCGATCCGGAATCGGCTGAGTTTCACAGGCGATGTCCGCTTTCTGAAACACCGTCTCATTGGTACCGCCGTGTCGTTCAATGACCATGCGAACGCTGTCACCGCTGCTCGAAAGGTGAAAGGAAATCTCCTCACCTGCCACGCAACTCAGTTTGTCCGCATAGCCGAGCACAAAAGGAGACGCTGGCTGCTGCTGATCGGCAGACGCCACATCACCTGAGAGTAAAGAGAGCAGAATGCAGTAGCCGACTAATCGCATCGGATCTTCCTTCGAGGTAAATGAACAGGCCACGCCGGCCACGCCTTTTTGCGAACGTACAGAATTCAGTCTAAGAATCCAACTGATATTAACGACGAGCCATGTCAACCGTACGACGCCGAAGATTATAATAAACGTCCAGCTGCCGCCGAACTTAGCGACTCCATCAGCGATCCGTTCGCCGAATGTTACGTTGCTGTCGAATTCCTCGTTGGCATTGGCCGCCAATAATTCATGTTCTCGCAGGCTTTCGACGACTTCCTGCTCCAATGACGAAAGTTCACCACGTTCCGTTTCCAGAACCTGCTGAACGTACAGACTGCGGTAACGATTCAGGTCCTGCAGACAGATGTGACTCTGTGAAGTCCAGTTTGGATGATCTTTCAGCACGGACTCCGTTACAGATGGTCGGATCAAAGCCGCAGGAACAGACTGCGATAACGGTACATCCTTGCCGCAGACGTCGCAGTGAATCGAATGGTTCGGAGGTTTACTCATAATAGTTGACC
>CALFOL010000521.1 GCA_937919915.1 uncultured Planctomycetaceae bacterium | reverse complement strand
GCCTGCAGCACCCGGTTGCTAACTGATAGTGGATTTGATCCGACAACTTTCGAATCAACTAACGCGACGTATTCTTGTCAGATGGTACACGTCCCATAAAGACCAGGATCGGTATCATTAGGGCAAATCGTTAATGCAGTTACAGACATACGGCTGTATTTCGGAAATCGCTTTCTCGTCTAATCTGTAAACGGCACATTCTGCCGCTGTCCGAAGTCAGCTCGATTTCCGTGGTCAGGCTTCCTTCTGCATTACGTAGTGGCCGACACAAAGCACGTCCATGTCCGTTCGCAAAAAGCAATCAACTGCCTGCTCAGGAGTGTCCACAACAGGTTCGTTTTCATTGAAACTGGTGTTCAGGACCATACCGATGCCGGTTCGCTTTTTAAGTGCACTGATCAGTTGGTAATAAACCGGGTTACTTTCGGGGTCGACGCTCTGCAGGCGACCAGTCCCATCGACGTGAGTGACAGCGGGAAGTTTTTCACGCCATTCCGGTTTGATCTTTGCCACGTGCATCATGAATGGGCTGTAGATGTCCTGTTCAAAATACGTTGCGACGTCTTCCTTTAGAACACTAGGCGCGAACGGCCGAAACGACTCACGTCGTTTGATCTTCAGATTGATGGTTTCTTTCATCGATGGGATTGCCGGATTGGCCAGGATCGAACGTTGCCCCAGTGCCCTCGGCCCCCATTCACTTCTCCCCTGATACCAGCCCGTGACGTTTCCATCTGCAATCAGCTGTGCGACAACCTCGATCAGTTCCGCATTGTCCTCGTACTTCCGGAAATTCACGCCAGCCTGCTCCACCGCACTGCGGTGACGCCCATCCGAGTATTCAGGCCCCCAAAACGCGTGCTCCATATGAAAGCGTTCGGTCTTGCCGAGTGTGTTGTGCCAGACACTGTAAGCGGCGCCGACGCACGTTCCATCATCTGACGCAGCAGCATGCAGATAGGGAGTTTCGAACGGTGTGTCACGAAGAATTCGAGCGTTAGCGACACCGTTCAGAGCGCATCCGCCAGCCATGACGAAGTTTGTTGACGGCACCAGTTTGTGCAAACGCTTCAGGCAATGGATGGCTGCTTCTTCGAATCGCACCTGCGTGGATCGCGCGATGTCCATTTCGCGCTGAGTGACGTCGTTTCGCTTTGCCGGATCGCCCAGATCTTTAATCAGCTTGTCCGAGTACATTCTTCCCATGACGAGATGGCCGTGCTCATCAACACCTCCACTTTCCCCGCCTTCGTGCATACCAAAGTATCCGCTGCCAAGTCCGAACCAGCCGTTTTCCGGCAGGGTGACGAGCTTCTTCATCACATCGCCGTATTTATCTTCTCCATATGGCGCTAGCCCCATGACCTTGTATTCTTCGCCGAACTGATCAAAACCAATCAACTGGCACAACGCGGTGTAAAAGAACCCCAGACTATGCGGTAGTGTCACCCGGTCAAGTACTTCGATCTGCGTGCCCTCGCATTTCGCCATCATGGCGCTCGCGAAATCGCCCGATGCGTCATACGACAGTCCTGCTGTCATCCCGTCGAACGGTGACGTGTAATAAGAACTGGCGATGTGAGCGAAATGATGTTCGACCGTAACCGTTTCGAAGGCGACACGGGCGGGATCTTCATCGCAGATTTGCGCCAGTTGCTCCATCATGCTGGTCGTTTTTTTTGATCGAGTCAGATGTTCCAGCGCTGCCGCTACACCTCTGATCGGATGCCTTGCGATCCAGCCAGCTTTTGCCAGGCGATTTGCCGATGTGTCGCGAGGAATCGCAACATGTGTGACATCGCTTAGTTTCAGGCCGTTATCCTTAAGCAGCCAACGAATCGCTTCCGCTGGGAACTCAGAGGTATGTTTGACGCGGGTTCCGAGGCGTTCCTCCGCGACGGCCCCGACAAGTTTGCCATCGATCACCAGGCATGCGGCAGAATCAGCGTGGAAGGCGTTCAGGCCCAGAATAGCGGTCATGAAGGTCTCGTCCAGTACATCGATAGTTACAGAGCAATGGCGACAGTCCAACTCACTGCCGCTCCGTTCATGGAAGCATTACGCGGCCGTGCGTCTGGGTGGCTTTACGGCAATCGCGACCATGCTCTTCGGAAATGGGTAGATTCGACCCGCAAGCGTGAATTGTTTAGATTCGAACCCGGTCTCTTCCAGGAGTTCACTCATGCTCGCCGGAGACCAGAACTTGATATGGCCATGGTCCCAAAGCGGGCTGAAGTGTCCCGTCAGGGCAATAGCCAGATTCTTCCAGTAGCCGTGGAATGGTGTCGATAAAATCGCGACGCCACCTGGCTCCACCAAATCGAAAACGCACTTGGCGTAATCGCGAGGAGAATACACGTGTTCAACAACTTCCAGGCTCACCACCGTAGGGAATGTTCCGAATCTTTCCGACAATGCATCATAGGCAGAGCCAACTTCTGCAGTTTGCCCTGACTGGTTAGCGACGCGTACGCCGGATTCTGACGGATCCACACCAATCGCTTCATATCCGAGCGATGAAAGTTTTTTCAGGAAGGCTCCGTTTCCACAACCAAGGTCGAAGACTCGGCGATGCAGCGGATCGGTCTTATCGGACAAAGCTCGGAGGACGTGTGGCCAGAGATATCCGTTTGCATGATCCGGCTCGGCAACAGTATAGTTGTATTCCGTCCTGGGTTGTTGTGGCGTGGTGGCAAGTGCGGCAGTCATTGATTTGGTCACTGATTAGTGAATAATGAATTCGAAGGTGAAATCAGGCTGCCTTTTCCTTGGACGCCTCGGGAGACAATGGTGCGGCCTCCCGTTGCAGCGTCTCGGGAAATGGCAGTGCAACGGTGACGTCGGAGTAGAGCAGCTCATTTCGCTTAGCCACAATCCAGCCTTCGTAGGTAGCCATCATGCGGCTGAATTCCCAGCCAGCGCGTCCGTCGAGAAAACCGAATTTCAGTACATATTGATACAGA
>CALFOL010000520.1 GCA_937919915.1 uncultured Planctomycetaceae bacterium | reverse complement strand
CCGATGTCATCGGATTCCGAGTGAAAAGTATCGAGCGCCGAAACCGGCTCCCGGATCGCCAGTGTGCGCCAGCACAGTTCCGCCGCAACCCCCGTATCCAGCTCGGCGGCCGCCGGGATTAATGTCGCCATGAAGACCGATCGCGGATAGTAGAATCCGTCTCTTAAATTTCGGACGCCGTTCCTGGCGTTCTCAATGTCATCAGCTGCCGCTTCCAAAATCTGTCGGACTCGTTCGGGATGATGCGATGCCGCTCCCTGAGCAATCAGCGCGTGGACGCGGGCTCGCAGCAGCACAGCGACGGAGTCCGTTTGCCGATCACCTTTCTTGGAGAAGATTCCGGCATCGCTGTTTCCCAGCGACATTTTCAGTGCCCCAAGAACTGAAGTTGCGCTTTCCTCCGTGGGGCCACCGCTCTTGTATCGCACCGTTTCTTCAACGATGTCGCGACTCAGTTCTGCGATGGCGAGTGCTTCATCAACGTCAGTCTGTGCCAGTCGATAGCAAACTCGTGGAAGGTTGTACCAGCGACTAAGCCGTGAACCTCCCGTGCCCTGGAATTTGTAACCACGAATCAGCTCTGCCGCCTTTGCAGGACGGTCTTTTGCGATGCCATACGCGATCCATGCGTGGTAGATGGCCGCCGATTTTTTTTGAAGTTCGATTGCCTGATCCGGATCGTACTTTGCCACGACCTCTGCGAGTGCCCCGAATTGTTGTGATATTGTTTCGCTGTCGTCCGCTTCGTTCAGAATCTGAATCGAGTCGCGGACCAACTGTTGAGCGACCGTGTGCTGATCGTTGCGATGCAGCAATGGCAACAGAGACTCCACGTAGCGAGTTCGTTGAACTGGGTTGTCAAGGGATCGCAGTGCCAGGACGGCATCTGACAGCAGCGTTTCTCTTTGGTCAGTGGTGAGCGTTTCTGCCGTCAGCATGCAGTCGATCAATGTCGTCAAGCGGTCATCGACAGAGTCGAATTCATGCATTCTCGCCATCGCGTTTTCGAAGTCCGTTTTTACTTCGTTGGAGACGAGAAACTGCACGTACCAGGTTCGCTGCTGTGCCGGGACTTCTGCTTCCTCGAGAATTTCGAACGCTCGTTGTTCGTTGATTCCGGCGAGCTGGGCCCATTGCGTGAGCGGTCGACCTCCCGCATCCCACTGCGCAAGAATTTCCTTTTCCAAGGCAGCGACGTCAGCCGAATCGAGCTTTGCTTGTTCGCTGTTTTTTGCTGACTGCAGTTTATTCACGTCACAACGTTCCGGATTTGGCCTGGTTCGCGAAGCCAGCTCAATGCGAAGTTCTTCGTCTGCGACCGGAGCTCGGACACCGCGAAACCAGTATCCGGGGCTGCTGCCAAAGACGAGTGCAAAGCCTTCCGGAACGCCCCTGAGTTGGAATGAACCATCGTCGGCAGATCTGGTTTCCGTGCGTGCCGGGCCGTCTCCTGCCTGACTTACGACAACATCTGACAGACCCTTGCCGGCGGCATCGACAACGCGTCCGGTGACGGTTCGCAGTTTCCGGAGTACCAAGTCCGGTAGTCGAACTGTGCCGTCGTCGTTGGGGTGAGATCTTTGCGAGAACGTCGGGACGAAGCCTTCGGCCGAGACTTCGATCACGTAGCTGTGACCGGATTTCAGCGTTCCCGTCGTAAACATGCCAGGCGTGGTTGGAGTTAGCGCTCAGGTTTAACCACATTTTTGAAAGAGTTTGATTGCGTCAGCGCCACAGACC
>CALFOL010000519.1 GCA_937919915.1 uncultured Planctomycetaceae bacterium | reverse complement strand
CATGATCAATGTGACGGGCGTTGGAAATTTTTGAATTTTCCAACCCCAACGGCCACGCCAATAATCCCCTTCCCGGACACGCTGCTAGCTGTACACTACAGAAACCGACGCGACCAAACCGGCAGGCGAATGGAACACGCTTCGCATTCTGATCACGCCCGAGAAATGCGTGCATTGGATGAATGGCACGAAGTACTGTGAGTACGTAAAAGGTTCAGACGACTGGAAGCAAAAAGTTGCTGCCAGTAAGTTCAACGCGTTCGAAAACTTTGGTGTGCCAACAAAGGGGCACATCTGCCTGCAGGACCACGGCAATCTGGTTTCGTTCCGAAACATCAAAATTCGTGAAGTGGAATAGGCACGCAAAGGACGAATCATGAACGTACTTCTCATCCGATACTCAGCCGCAATTGTTGTCCTGGCTTTGCTGCCTTCAGCGCTGCAGGCAGACCAGGCGTTCATCAAAATCGAACGCGACCTGGTGTTCGCAGAAGTCGGCGGCCAGAAGTTGAAACTGGACCTGTATCTGCCGCCAACAAGAGAACGTGCTCCGCTTGTCGTGTGGATTCACGGCGGCGGCTGGCGACGCGGTTCTCGCAACGCTCCCAGGATCGCCGAAATCACAAACCACGGATTCGCATTGGCCAGCATCAGCTATCGTCTCACGGACAAAGCCATCTTTCCGGCACAAATCCACGACTGCAAAGCAGCCGTCCGCTGGTTGCGAGCGAACGCAGACCGCTTCGGCTACAACGCAGAGTGGATCGCCGTTGCTGGCAGTTCCGCCGGAGGCCACCTGGCACTACTGATGGGAACATCCGGCGGTGTCAAAGAGATCGAAGGAAACGTTGGGGACAATCTGAACCAGTCATCCACCGTCCAGGCCGTCATCGACTATTATGGCCCCTCCGATTTTGTCCTGCGAGGCAGGACGCAGCCCGGACGAGCCTACACAAACGAATCTGGCAGCTTCGCTCTGCTTGGCGGCGTTGAGGGCAAGAAGCTGGATCGCAGGACGGAGGCCTTCGCCAGCCCCGCAACCTATGTCTCAGCTGACGATCTACCACTGCTGATCTTCCACGGTAAAGTCGATACGACAGTTCTGCTGGATCAGAGCGAGCATATCGCGAAACTGTACGCGGACGCCGGTTTGAAAGTGGAATTGGTAGTCCTTGAGAAAGCGGGCCACGGCGGCAAGGCATTCTTCGAAGGCCAACACTTCGACAAGACTCAGCAATTTCTGACCATGCAGTCGATTCGTTAACTGCCAGTGCAGACGCGAAAAGCCAAACGCAGTGGCGTTAGGGTTCAGCACTGATGAAGCCACTTACCGCCAGGACACCAGTATTTCGCGAATGCTCATCGGGATGCGATAGCCGCTGCCGTCAGGTTCCAGGTCAAAAAAATGCGCCAGGCGTTCTGGACTGATGTCCGACGCAATGCCTGTCGGAAACAGCCCTTCTCGGGCATTCGCAATCGGCCGATGATCGATATCGATCGCAAAAATCTGCACGGCGCAATTCCTGTTGGACGCTTCCAGTTGCTCCTGCAACAGCATCGCGATCGAATAAGCCTCTTCGCCCGTCGAACATCCACAGACCCAGACGCGAATCACTCCTTCTCCTGCAGTTCCTGCAGCGATCAACTGCGGAATCAGCGGAACAGTCCATTCCGTGTCAGATTTTGCTGGCTTCATGGCTGGCCCGATAAATGCGATCGCGTCTTTGTAGGGGGAATTTTGACGAGTCGCGATCGAATCCGCGGCCGTTCGAGTATTATGATTTCGCCCAGTTCCAGCTATCAATCAACGAACCATCGTCTCACTTCGTCCATGCTGATCGCATTTCACAAACCACACGGCGTTTTGTCACAGTTCACTCCGGACGGGTCGCCGAATCGACCACTGGCGGAATTCGGATTTCCGAAAAATGTGTACCCTATCGGTCGGCTCGATGCAGACTCCGAAGGCCTGCTGCTGCTGAGTGACGAGCGGGAATTGAACGCCCGACTTCTGGAACCTCGCCACGCGCATGAGCGAGAGTACTGGGTTCAGGTCGAACGGATTCCGACATCAGAGAGCCTGCAACAACTGGAATCCGGCCTGGTGATTCAGGGGCGAATGACGTTGCCATGTCATGCAAAATTGCCGGACCCGCAGCCCGTCGTGCCACCAAGAGACCCGCCGATCCGATTTCGCAAAAACGTTCCCGACTGCTGGATGTTTCTGGAACTCATCGAAGGAAAAAACCGCCAGGTTCGTCGGATGACCGCCGCCATTGGCCATCCGACGTTGCGATTGCTGCGCGCACGCATTGGCCAGTTGACGCTCGGTGATCTTTCTGCCGGCGAATGGAAGATTCTGACAGCGAAGGAACGACGACTCGCAACAGGTGAGCGAGTCTAGAGCAGTTTACCTATTGTTGTGAACCGTACTCGCGCGCAGGAGCAGGCATTTCTTCAATCGAAATGCGTTCCCCGCCGCCACAAATCAGCGTAATACGCTGTCATGTCTGCCTGGGACACTCCACTGGATCGGGATCGTAATCACGAACTGGACATTTGATAGACTTCAAATTCGTGGCAGCACGGAGTTCCTCGCGACACATGCATGCGACGTTCAGTCGGTTCAATGACCAGTGCGAAGACAGTGCACCAGAATCCATGGCCGGAATCGTCATTCGGATGTCGGCAGATGGAACGCGGGTAGTCCTGGTGGTCACACAGGATTCGTTTTACATGTTCGATATCACAGACGCCCGACGTTATCAGCTGTTCGAGGCGGCGTTTTCGAGCGTGCGACTGGATGAGTTCCGGGAACTGTTCGTTGATGTTGCACAATTCGGTGTGGACGCAGTGATTGGTGTGCCCCAGCCAGGCCTGTCCGTCCGGTCGCAATACATGAACCGCGTCAATGGTGACTTCCAGGTCCGCCGGGCCATCAGGTGTCGCCAGCATGATATTCGCCGGAATGGCACGGTGAGCGCGCTCTACGGCGTGGACGGCCTGTTTCAGCGACGTCGCTTCGTACAGTTCCCGCAGCGTGAAATAGTGAGGAACACCAATCGGACGACTCGGCGCCGGCAGTGAATTCACACACGCACCGATCCCGGTTTCGCTGAATCCCATGTAAGAAATCAATCCCGCCTGAGTACACGTCATTGTCGCCGAACGACCCTCCGGCCGCCGCGTCAACACGATCGTGAAGCGGTCAAGTTCCGGATCGGCATCCCAGGTCTGAGCCACCAGCGTGGAACCCGCAACCGTGCGAACGGAAAGCGATGTGCAGCCGGCGTCCGGTTCTGAAGTCAACTGGTTGCGTACTTGCAGCAGCATGAGATCATTCAGATCCACACCGGCCGCTTCCGCCGTCCCCCGAAGTTCGTCCACCAGGTCCGGACGATAGTCTTCCGCAAAGACAAGACTTTGCTGAGCAATCTGGGTCGCTCGCTGACGCGATATGCGGACCGTCTGATTCACGCGTTCGATCGCGACTTCGCAGAACCCGCGAACTTCTTCGCGCGCCTCTTCACCAATCTGACGCCCCAGTGCACGCGGCTTACCGGCGACGGAGACTTCTCGGTAACGCTTGGGAGTGGCATCGCGTTTGTCGTCGGAACCTATCAAGAGAATACTCCCCGCCACTGTTTGCCACGCCGGGTGAATGTTCTTTCGGACAGCAGTGCCTGTTGGTGTTACAGAGTATGATAGAGCCAGGCGAAACGAATTTCCAGGCCGTGGACGGGAGGATGTGCCCATAGTCCACAAGTCCTTGGAGATCGCCCGCTTCGCCTCCGAGATCTGTACCACATTCTGAGTCGCGTAGTGGTAGCACCGGGCGATCGCTGTACAACTCGCATCTCCAAAATCAATGATGCCAAACCACGTTCTCGCCTCAACTTCGATCACAACGAAATTAATTCTTCACCATCATCGCTCCCCCGCTTGATTGCCGCTTCGACTGTAACCGGAATTCCATCAGACCGCGTTGCTGTGCGTAAGTCATTTGGACGAATCACTTACGTTGATAGCAGGAGGCGGTTTTGTGAGAACAGAGTATCACACAGAAATTATAGTTCGAGGAAGTGGTGGAAGTGGTGGAAGTGGTGGAAGTGGTGGCCGCTTTTGATGGCGGC
>CALFOL010000518.1 GCA_937919915.1 uncultured Planctomycetaceae bacterium | reverse complement strand
CGCAGGGCCGCAGGCAAGGATTCCGCTCCTTGTCTGCGACGGCGGGTTATTTGTTGAAACAGCTTCAGTGATTTTCACTGCCTGCAGCCCTAGACCAAACCGCGAGCGGCCAGCCAGCGTTCCGCGTCCAACGCTGATGCGCAGCCCGTGCCAGCGGCTGTCACCGCCTGCTTATAGTGATCGTCCGCCACGTCGCCTGCGGCAAACACGCCGTCCACGCTGGTGTTGGTCCGATGAGAAACCGGCCAGATCAGGTACCCCTTGTCGTTCATCTCCAACTGGCCTTTGAGGAAGCTGGTGTTCGGTGTGTGACCGATTGCGGCGAAGTAGCCGCTCACAGCCAGTTCTTCGGTCTGACCTTCATCGATCGTACTGCGAATGCGCACGCCGGTTACGCCGTTGGTGTCATCGCCCAGTACTTCGTCGATATTAGAGTTCCACTTCACTTCGATTTTGGGATTCGCCAACGCGCGTTCTGCCATAATTTTGCTCGCACGGAATTCCGCACGTCGATGCACGATGTACACCTTGGATGCATACTTCGTAAGAAACGTGCCTTCTTCCATCGCACTGTCGCCACCACCAACAACAACCAGCGCGTTATCTCTATATCGTGGCATTGCCCCATCGCAGACCGCACAAGCTGACACGCCCATGTTCTTAAAGCGTTCCTCTGATTCCAGCCCCAGATAATTCGCGCTGGCTCCTGTGGCGATGATGATCGCGTGGCTTTCGAACTCATCGCCGCCCAGGCTTTTGATCTTAAAGGGACTGCCGTTGGCCAGGTCAAGATCAACGATATCGTCAGTCACAACACGCGTGCCGAAGTTCTTCGCCTGCTGCCGCATCAGCTCCATCAATTCCGGGCCGGACACACCATGCTTTGAATTCGGAGCCATGTACTTTCGGATTTTCTCATCGATCGAATCGTCGAGGTATCCGGTCATATCGCCTGATGGAAAGCCGGGGAAATTTTCGACTTCGGTCGTCTGAGCCAACTGCCCCAATGGCAGCGTGCCTTTCAGGCGGTTGTCTTCGTTGAACGCACCTTCGTACACAACCGGTTCCAGGTTTGCCCGAGCTGCATAGATAGCGGCCGTCCAGCCAGCGGGGCCGGATCCGATAATCGTGATTCGTTCTGCCATGATTTTCTGTCCTGCACGGCAGATATTCCGCTGCCCAAATTGATCCAAGAGTTTTGTTTTCGGCTAACACGACGACATTCTGCGCCTGATGCTGCGAAAGATAGCTGAGCATTGCCGGAACAACAACGCTGGAGCCAGCACTGACAGCGACTCGTTGTTTGACGAAGGAGACTTGAGCACCCCGCAACGACGCATCGCAAGCGAGTGAATTCCCAGCATTCTTGTTAATTCACACGCTCTCGCTTCGTGCTGGCAGTTTTACTCAGAATTGGCCATGGCCAGTTTCCGTTGCGCGTCGGCGCGTCGGCGCGTTTCAAGCTGCGCCTAACAGTCGGAGCCGGAGCCGGATGAATCTGATTCAGTGCGGAAACCTGAAGCTCGGAGGCGTCGTGGAACTGACGCTGCGTTGCCACAGGATTATCTGCCACTCAGAGCAATCGCCGCGTTAAAGTTGGCGGCGGTCGTGCGGTTCAAACCATGACATCATCCAGTGCGGAAATGCTGACCACGCCACAGCGCTGAATCAGCACCCGTTCGCGATTGGCACGGATGCCGTCCATTTTACTATCCAGAATGTATCGCTCGCGAGTCGTGTTCGAATCTCGCAAGTCGTGAACGTCGGCTTTGACCAGTGTTAGGGTTTTGTCGCTAACTTCGGTGAGTTGTCCGAGGTAAACGAACATGGATTCGACGTCAACGACCACGTTTTGATTCAGCAACTGCTCCATTTTTCGTCTTTTTTCTAGCTTCAAAGTGTGCGGCGGTGTGTCGTCAATGTTCACGAGACGGATTGTGCTGTATTGAGAAACCGAATTTCCAGTCAGATTCCACCATTCTGCGCGTGAAGAATCACTTACGATCGCGATATCGTTCAACAAAGGCCACATCCTGAAGGCCGCAGCAGTGTTACTCCAGCAAAACCTCCGTCCATGACAATTCCTTTTCGTACCAACGTTCAGCAAATGGCTGGCTATGCTCCTGGCGAACAACCTCAGGACACTGGCTGGGTCAAACTGAACACCAACGAAAACCCATATCCTCCGTCGCCCAAAGTGGTGGAAGCCATTCAGAACGCTGCTACCGGGCGGCTGAACGTGTATCCCGATCCGCATGCGAGTTCGTTTCGGAAAGCCGCCGCCAAACTGTTCGACGTTTCGCCGGACTGGATTCTGCCCGCAAACGGCAGCGACGAAAACCTGACCATTCTGATGCGATCGTTCTGCGATGATAACGACGTGGTCGCCTACCCGTATCCCAGCTATGTGCTGTACGAAACGCTGGCGCAGATTCAACGTTGCACGGTCACGCGATTACAATTGAACGACGAATTCCAGTGGGAAGCGTCTGCAGCGGCCGCCGTCCGCACATCTGCCAAAGTGGTTTTTGTGCCAAACCCGAATTCACCAACGGGAAATCGCTGGTCCGCTGATCAGCTGGCAGAAATTGCCCCCGATCGCGGAATCCTTGTGCTGGACGAAGCGTACGGTGACTTCGCTGACGAGCCGCATCGCGGACAACTGTTACAGGACCAACGCTTCGCAAAACGTATGATCGTCACACGAACACTGAGCAAGTCGTACAGCCTGGCCGGATTGCGTTTCGGTTTTTCGATTGCCGATCCGGAACTGACGACTGGGATGCAGAAAGTCAAAGACAGCTACAACTGCGACACCATTGCTATCGCCGCTGCAACAGCAGCGATCGAAGATCAGGATTGGATGATGCAGAATCGAGACCGGATCATTGCTTCCCGTAATCGACTTGCCGGTGAACTTGCCACAATGGGATTCAACGTGCATCCCAGCCAGACCAATTTTCTGTGGACCACTCATCCCACAAGCCGACACCGAGAGATTTATGAAGGCCTGAAAGCTCGCAAAGTGCTGGTGCGGTTCATGCAGTTTGATGGACCGCATCGGAACATCGATGGCCTGCGAATCACTATCGGTACGGACGACGAAATCGATCGTTTTCTGGAAGCGACTACAGAAGTGCTGAGCCAGACAGCCTAACGCAGGAGGCCCGCAGCCCATTCGAGCTGCCGCCCGGAATTTCCAGAAGATGCGGCACCCTGCGCACATGATTTTGAGTAAGATTATCTGGATCGTTGCGAAAAGTGGCCCCAGTCCGGAAATCCGGCCGCGGAATTTCGGACAGTCGATGAAGTCTGGCGGATCTGCCAATTCAGTCTTCGAAACAGGTCGAGTAAGTAGATACCGGGTGTTAAACCA
>CALFOL010000517.1 GCA_937919915.1 uncultured Planctomycetaceae bacterium | reverse complement strand
ATAAAAGACAGAATCGTCTTGTCATGTCCAGCGCCGCGAATCGTGAGATTGTCACAGGCGATATTCAGTTCCCCCGTAAAATGGTAGGTGCCAGCCTGAAGCTCAATGATGTCACCGGGTATCGCGTTGATTAACGCTGCCTGCAGCAGATACTGGACGTCTTCGGTGGGCCCCAGGACGATATTCCGAGGGGCCAACGCGGTTGCCGGCGCCGCCTCCGTGGGCGGGGAGTATGACATGATCAGGCTACAAACCACGCCGCGAGCGCAAATGGTTATGCCGAGAGCAAGTAAGTGATACGGTGTGCGATTCACGAAGAGATCCTGTGTACCGAGTGCCTGTGTTTGGTTTAAGGTAAGCTGTTCGTCCACCTGTGCCAGACGGCGCGGAAGCCTTTGCCGCTTGCGAACGCGTTAGCCCATCAATGCGGCAGCGAAAAGTTTCGGCAGACGCAACAGTGACGGGCGATGATACAGGCTGAGTAATTGTCTTGCGACACTCAGGCCGTTGCGATGCGTTGGAAACCAGATTGGTTTAGGAAAATTGATCAGTGGACCTTCCAAAATGGCCTTCTCAATACCGTGCAGCAAGTACGTGTTGTGAACGTTGCCAATTCCGCTTTGGACATTTTGCAGCGTCGCCCCAGGGTACGCCCCCCACGGGGGACTGATCAACCCGTATGCCAAACCGGACCACTGATTCACGCAGACCGATCCATACCGCAGCTGTTGCAAAGCCAGTTCGGCTGCTTGCTGATTTTGTCGCCTGAACGCGTCAGGAAACGTTACCGAAGCGCACAGTGTGCCCGTCATTTGTTCGTTCGCGAATTCCGTTGCTAATTGCAGAAAGTCTGTCGGAGAGTTTCCGTCCAATTGTGTCTCTGCGCAGACGCAGACGAACGATTCTTCGCAGAACAGTTCCTGCCTTTCGTCATAACGTTGGTCCTGTAACAGCGTCCACGGCAGGCAATTATTATCGTCCGGCGAGGTCTCAGTCCCCGTGAATCGCCGGAATCGATCTGCCGCGCCGGGATAATAGGCTGGTCGTATCGGAGTCTGATTCAGGAAGTGCTGAACGAGCGACAGGAACTGCTCACGTTGCTGCCAGCGATTCCAGGTCACGATCACCTTCGTCGCCAGACAGTTAAACGACGCATTGTTGGTAATAGATGCGGCAACGTGTTGGGCCTGAGACTGCAATTGCCGGAGGGAATAGTTTCCTGGAACCATGATCCACGGTGTGACATTACCGAGCTCACTGGTGACTGGCTTCGCCAACAACGGACTGTTGTCCAGCTTCCGTTGTCGGGCTTGCTCGGGGTCGCTGCCCCAGACGATGTTGTCGTGAGTCGCCGCTGATCCGGTGATATGCACGTCGTCAATCTGTCGGTGATTGATCAGTTCACCGCCGACATTCGCCGCACCGGTCACGATCACCAGCAGGTTTTCGCGAATCAGCGGCGCGAAGGCTTTTTCAAAGATCGGAGCGAGGTATTCGTTGACAGGGTTCATTTTCAGAATCACCCGCCGGCCTTCGAACATGATTCTGTTCAAACTGTCCGTCACTGGGATCGATGAAACGTTTCCGGCACCAAGTACTGCTGAAATCCCGCTGATCCGACCTTCAGTAACCCGTTCAGGAAGGTCTCCATGGATTTCCGCGGGCCCAATGCCTTCCTGCATTCGAACCGTTCCACGCAGTCCCATAAAAGTGAGACTATCGAAGTAACCATTGGTCGGAAACACAGGCACGCAGAGTTGCTGGGAGGAGAGACGGTAGACCTGACCGGGCAGAGTCGGCGTTTTTGCGGTTTGCAGAGCCGATAGCGTTTGGATTGTCAGTTGCAATTGACGAGCAACAACCACGGGGCCGCTGAGCATATCTTCGGCCCGCAATGCCGAGTCTGCCGTAAGCCCTTTGGCGATTGCCGCAGATTTGGCCCAGTCTTCCGCCTGCTCAAAAACACCTGCAATGCACTCGCTGCAGAGTGCAATGCGAGCCCGTATCGCAAGGGAATTCGGCCGTTCCGTGAGTCGATGGAGTCTCTCAACGGTTTCCCCGATTGATTCCTGTTGCATGTTGGAGCCGCGGCAAAGTGTCAGAATATGGAACAGAGTGCATACGATCGTCCCATCTCGGAAGCACTGATGCAACACATCACCGGCGCAAAAGAAAACAGCCAGCCCTGTTGAGGGCTGGCTGTTGAATTTGTCTTCTATGGTCGGCCAACTGCCGGGACCTTAAAGAATTCCGGCGACTTAGTACTCGCCGATGACTTCACCGTTGGCACGTGTGCCCAAGGCGTTGTAAATACCCTGATCAATGTTCTCAGAGATAAATCGTGAAGAACCGTCTCCCAGCGTGAACTGAGCCCCGCCTACGTGTGGGCTGCGGAAGTTGCTGGTGCTGTCAGCCGCCGAATTGCAATTTCCAAGGTCCGAGTCGTCGTAAACGGTTTCAATAACCGGACTCTGGTTCAGTTTCCAGATCGTCGTTCCAAAGTTACTAGCGGTCGTGTAACCCGTGGCACCCTGCGCGGCAAGAGGATTTGGTTGAGGAACAATCCAACCCTGAGCGACAAGCATCGATCCAGACGCTAGCACCAGCGGATTGGTCTTCGTCGACACCTCTGTGTAAGGATTGCCCGTGGCTCCTTCACCAACACACAACGTGTTGCTGGAGCCATCTGTAAGATGGCGGAACCCTGTTCGCAGGTTGATGCCGAACATCCCAATGTTCGGGTCGGTGGAGGGACTAAGACACCATCCGTCGGTCGCCCCTTTGCTCAATAGATACTGAGTGGTTCCGACCTTCGGCCCCAAAGGACCTTGCCCGATCGGATACGCGGCGAGAAACGGGTGGGTTTCTACCGCGGCACCGGTTGCAGAGGGGCATAGGTAGGCTTCTACGACTGTGGCGGCGAGCACTGGATTCAAAGTGGTGTTCTGCTGTTCCCACGAGAGAGTATCGTCGTAAAGATCCTTCAGATTCGCACCGTCGATGAACGGTAGGATCGACGCGAAGGCACCAATTGAGATGTCCATGCCGAACGTACTGCTGGGGCGGGCACAAGCCCCAACGGGGAACATTCCGTACACGTCCGCGTAGTTGTGCATCGCCAATCCGATTTGCTTCAGATTGTTTTTACACTGTGTTCGTCGGGCTGCTTCGCGAGCCTGTTGGACGGCTGGAAGCAGCAGTGCGATAAGAATGGCAATAATCGCGATGACCACCAACAATTCAATAAGGGTGAATCCTCGTTGCCGCCGTTGAATAGCTTGTTTCACGCTGTGTCGCTCCTGTGTGGAAGAAAATTCCGTGTAATGCCCGATGTTGTGTTCTGGTACAAACGAACACCAATGTTCGGAGTAAGCCAGACGGGCAAACCTCATGCCCTTTTGTTGTTTTGCTGGCCATGTGTTAACGCAAGTTAAGCACACGAACTCAGTATCAAGCGTTTTTGTAGACGAAAACCCTCGTCGAAAACGATATGTCGGTACCGGTTTTTCTCGAATTCTGGTTAATTCCAGCATTTTCCCTTAGTCGTTTAGCGGCGA
>CALFOL010000516.1 GCA_937919915.1 uncultured Planctomycetaceae bacterium | reverse complement strand
ATCCACTGGTCGACTTCGCGGGGTTTCTACAGCGAAATTCGCTGACTTATGGCGGCGGTGAGAGGTTTTGACAGCAAAACGCCTGCTCCCACGAGCCCGACGCATCCACATGTTCGGGTAAACTGCTCGAAAGTTGTCGGCGGAAGTTGCGGAGTATCGCCAATCCCGCAAGGTATTGCTGGAAACGTTTCTGAAGATGCAGAAGGAACCCGACACGATCATTCTTGATACGCGCAGTCGAAGGAACTTTGTGCGAAGGCACATTGCTGGTGCAGTGCACCTGACTTTTTCTGAGCTGACCAAAGCAGATTTTGCTCGTGGGATTCCTTCGAAAAACACTCGCATTCTGATTTACGGCAACAACAACTTCGTCGAAACTTTACAGTTCCTGGCGAACAAGCTGCCGACACTGGCGTTCAACATTCCGACGTTCGTTACGCTGTACGGGTACGTCTATTCCGCCGCGGGCGTCACGGGTTTTGCCACTGGCTTTTCCTGAGTGGCCGCAGCAATCTCCATGATCACGGCGGTGCCGCGTGGCGGAACTCGTCCCGGCCAACCTTCGAACGCCTGCCCGCCATCGCTTGCGGAACTGGCTTCCTGCACATCGATCAGCGAGGCAGCGAAATTCGCCACGCAGACCAGATAGCCTTCGTCTGCCGCGTAGAACTTAGGCCCACCTTCCTCACGAGAAAAATGGTAGCTGCCAGCAAACACAAAACTGGCGTCCATCTCGCGCGGCTGCGACTCTTTATAGAACTTTTCGATCGCTGCCTGGTACGTCTTATCGTCACATAGCGTCAACAGTTTCTCGCGCTGCTGGTCCGACATCTGCCCGAACCACAAAATTTCTTTGTTGTACGGATCATAACGCAGCTCCATCAGTGGCAGTTTGATGCCCGGCGGAGATTGCAGCAGGGGCTCAGAAAAATAGTGCGATACGGATGTTCGCATCCAGGAGCGGGCGTCTTCGCGGTGCAGCTTTCCGTTTTCATCCGTCCAGTTGACGAAGATGTCCAGCTTCTGTCCTGTCGGCGGTTTGAATTCTGGTGAAAACGTCGCCGGAGTTCCGGGTTTTGCTCCCAGCGCCAATAAGCCAGCGTGCACCACTGCTGCCTGACCCCGAAACCACAGCAGTGATTCGTGTTCTTTGGTCTGTTCTGTACAGCACAGCATTTCCAACAGGCAGTCCACACAGGCGACCTGAGTTCTCAACAACAACCGTTGCCGCGATTTGTCCAGGACAACAGTCTTCTCAGGATTCAGCGGATGGCCTGCGCTGAGCATTGCTGCCAGTTTGTCTGACAACGGCGCAAGCGGAACAGGGCGGTCTTCTTCGCCGGGCACACTCGGTTCGGCGATCGTATCGGGAACCGGCGTGGGCGTTACCTTTTCGTCAGCAATCGTCAGTGGCAGGGTGACGCATACGCAGAGAAACGTGGCCAGGATTCGGGAACGAGTTGCGAACATTGAAAATCTTCCAGCGGAGTGACTGCGGGGGCGACTGGTTATATGATATCGAGCTGCATCAGGAATCCGAACCGGGAAGACAAAATGACGCAACTGGCTGGCAAAAAAGCATTCATCACAGGCAGCACGCTGGGAATCGGTCAGTCGATGGCCAGGGCAGTCAGTGCGGCTGGTGGTTCAGTGATTCTACACGGACTGCACGATGACGAATCCGCTCGGCAGGCCGTCGCCGAATGTGGACCTTCCGCGCAGCTGGTGGTCGGCGATTTGGCTGCGGAGCTACCGGAGTGTGTGCAGCGCGTTGCGAATGACGCGCTGGCCATTTTTCCGGACATCGATTTATTAGTGTGTAATGCTGGCACCTACATCGATCAGCCGTTTCTGGAAATGCCGTTTGAAACCTTTGATCGCACCATGAAACTAAACGTGTATTCACAGTTTGTGTTGATTCAACACTTCGCTCGACTGTGGCAGAAGAACGGCGTCAACGGGCGAATCGTGGTGACAGGTTCGATCAACGGCAAATTATCCGAACCGACTCATGTCGCGTACGATTCCTCCAAAGGCGCAGTAGAGGCGATGGTGAGATCGCTGGCGGTGACACTGGCACCGATGGGCATTCGCGTGAACGGTGTGGCCCCCGGTTTGTTTCGCACGCCGCTTACAGAATCGGCGTTTCATGAACCCGGGTTTCGCGAATGGATGCAGCTGCACACCCCGAATAAAAAAGTCCCGGGGCCGGATGTGATCGGTGGGACAACTGTCTTTCTCCTCAGCGATGCCGCCGAACACATTCACGGGCAGATGATCTTTGTCGACGGCGGTATGAGCATCTGGCAGCAACCCGATTTCCCTGGCAATGCGACCTGATGCGGGAGGCCCGCCGTCCATCCGAGCTGCCGCTCTGTTGTTGCTCCGGAAATTAGACTCAATAACAGCAAGTCCCTTCAATATGCGTTGTGCACCGTACAGAGCGCTGAAAGCGTTTAATCCTTTTTTGTCGTCACCAGACGGCGGGAAGTCTGCAGAGCGTTTGCTGGTTCAAACGGAAAAGCGCCGACGGCAAAAACCGTCGGCGCTTTCGATGATCTGCGATTTGTCGTGACTGGTAACCGGTCGGGACTATCGCCCTAGGAACGTCGCTCGCAGCCACGCGTTCTTTTTGCGTTCGACTTCCATCAGGTTTGAGAAGAAACCAGGGCCGCTGCCACGCTGGCTAACACGAGGTCCACGGGCGCGTCGTCCGGCTTCTGCGTTGTCTGCAGCAAACATTGAGAATGTGATCAGGACTGCCATTGCTGTAATTACGAATCGTCGCATGAGTTCTTCCTTTGATTGTTTTTTGCCTGGCGAGTGCCTTTGCACTACGTCCCCAGAACTTCCAGTTTTTAAAGTTACATAATCATGGTCGACTTTGCGGCTGATCAGTATTACGAAGTTGGGGCAAACCAGACGTGAATGCGCAGAAACTGCCGGCACGGGCAGGGATGTGACGAATGTAATGAATGTGACGGCCATCGAGTCGAAAGCGTATTGCGGTGATTTGTGGCCGCGGGGAACGCATTTCGATTGAAGAAAGCCCAATCCCGCGAGCGATTACCGTTCACAACAATAGGTAAACTGCTCTAGCACCGACCAATCATATAGCGCCGCGACTGGTCGTATTCGTGGCATTGATGCGACCCAACGCCGTGAAGGATTTTCAACAGTTAAGACGTTGGACATCTACCGATCGCATTGTTGGCGATTCGGGCCCAAAGGGTCGGCACATCCATTGCCGGGGGCTGGCAAGCCCCGGTCAACGGAAACACGTTCTTCAAAGACCGGAAAGGCCGACACATGATTCGCCGTGTGTCGATTGCAGGTATCCACATAATGTGCGCCGAGCTGTCGAAAAATCGTCATCAGCAGTTGACCATTCACGCGGCCGTTCAGGGTGA
>CALFOL010000515.1 GCA_937919915.1 uncultured Planctomycetaceae bacterium | reverse complement strand
CCGACAACGTGATTGGAATCGTACGACGTTTCGGCGAAGCACTCATGCCCGCTGTTTTGTTCAGAGCAGCCAACAGGTTATCCAGTGCTTTGGGAGCGATGTCCCAATTGCCTCGATAACGCAACTGAGCGATCTCAAGGGAATTGCGATCAACTTTGATCGGCATTTTCTTATCGATGCCATCGCTGTTGAGTTTCACCGGAGGCTCACGACCGGTCGCATAGGCGATCACATTAACGCCGACACTGGTGGCCCGAAAGATGCGTTCCGGGAGCCCTTGGGGACGGTCCCCGAAATTGTGCTTCGTCCATTTCTGCCACAGACATCCCAAATCGACCGGAGAGTAGATGATTGAGGTGCGGCAACCGAAATCGACTCCGAAGAGTTCGACCGTGTCGGCTCCACCCAGATTGTACTCACTCCGAAACACGGGATGATCGCTGCCCAATCGCTGCAATTTCGCTTCCCCCTGCGGAAACATACGGACCATCAACTCACGAAAGCTCGCGTCAAATTCTTTGCTGTCGCAGTTCGCCGACGCGAAGATAAAACCGCCTTCGTCGACATATTCCCGCAGCCATTTGACGTGGGTATCAGTAAACGGCAAAGCATCACGACCGCTGAAAAACAGCACTGGTGCCTGATTCATGTCGCTCACCGCCGTTTCTTCTTCCAGACGGCTAAGCGTCAGCACCTGGCTGTTGAGCCGAGGTGGCCAGCGTTCGAGACCGTCGATCTTCTCAATCAAATTGGTCACATCAAACGGATGTCGATTCCAGTCACCATCCAGATCCTCGCGATCGGGAGGCGATTGGAAATCCAGTTTGTTGACCACGATTCGTGACAATCCTTTCGACAGGAACAGCAAAGCGAAAGGCGTTGCCAGCTGTGGCGGCGAATGGCCCTGCCCGCTCCAGCTGCCATCGCCACGTTGAGCTTTCTGAAGATAGTCTGCCCCTTCGCGATACCAGTCGTGATTCCCGAAGAACCTGAGGTGCCCTAGACGAGCAGCCCGCTCAAGGCCGTAGAGGTAATAGTAATGGTTTCGTCCTGGCTCCCCCGGATTGGAATAGACGGTAAAATTCTTCGCCATCCACTGCCGTCCTTTTTCGAACGCGTCCAGCGACGGAGGTGGCTGACAGCAATCGGGACGGCCCTCCTCATCGACGTCTTTGTCGTCCTGCAGCATGCGTGTGGTAATGGCCAGCGTAGCCAGCCCTGCGGTCGTCATACTCCCGCGGGGAGCTTCCTGTCCACTGTAATTCCAGCCACCATCGGGCACTTGAGTCCTCAGCCAATGCTCCTGAACGCGTTCCCAGACTTTTCTGTCGACCTGCACTCCGGCATGAACCGCATCGCGCAAAGCCAGGACGGCAAATTGCCCGTTGCTGTGGTCCTCACTGTTGTTGCCCGGTGATCGTCCACGTCCTTTCAGGTCGTATCCCCAGAGTCCGCTGTTCTTCGGACTGTCTCGCTCGGTACACTGCGTCGCTACCAACAGCCGTGTCATGCGGTCGATCCTGGCGAAATCCTCTTTCGTTGGCTCAGTCGCGCACAGCGCCATGATGTACAGAGAACCTTCGTAGACGAACTTTGGTTCATCGGGCCGAATCTGTCGCAAAAAATTCAGCCCGCGCTGGACGGGTTCGGAATCGACTGGGACGTCGCAGTTAATCAACGCGAGAATTGCCAGTGACGTAAACCCCACGCGATACTGATTGAACGCTCCGGCGTCCGAACCCCAGGCACCTTCGCCGTCCTGTTGATTTCTGAGCCACGCGGTTCCATCGCGCATGGCGTTTTCAATGCGGGCGCGCAGTTGCCTGTCGGTTAGCGGTTTGTCCTGCGCATTGAGCGCGCTGAGCCGCGGCAGGGCCAGCAGTGACGCCAGCAGAGTGACTGACCAGACTTTGCGAACGAACGGCGGCCAATGATTCATGAGACTTCCTGACACACAAGTATTCGGATCAGCTGCCCGTGATCTGTACTTCACTCTCGGACAGCAAATATTGTCTCAGCGTTGCGTGTTTCGTACAACACAGATCACCGTTCTCCGATGTGTTCTCTGCTTTTGGCCTTACTGGGCAAGAATCTGTTCGGCAGGATCCACACCAGTTTGCTGCTTCCAGTAGCCTCGCAGCATGGGCAGAACTGAGGTGTCGTATTCGAACTGAAACTGCACGTCTCCAATGGACCGGACCGCCAGAACGCCGACCGGTGTCGAAGACAGGAATGCCTGCTGCATATTCGGGATGTCGTTGACGTGGATATTGTCCATTCGAAACTCAATGCGCGCTGCGACCGCCGCCTCCTGAACCATCCGGCGGCTCATGCTGTTCAGCACATGTGACTTCGGCGTCACGATCTCATTATGGATGACGGCGAAAAAACACGCCGTGCTGGTTTCAGTCAGGTAACCGTCCGAATCCAGCAGCAGTGCCCGGCTGCCAGCTTCGACAGAATCGGCCTCACGATCCGCCAGCCACCAGTGCAGACGGTTTCGAGTCTTCAAATGTACCGGTAGACAGTCGGTTGGAATCTGTCGACGATCTGGAATTCGCAATCGCACGCCCGCCTGCACCGCGTTTCGCCAGTTACCAAATGGCAATGGAAAGGTGTGGATCCCCACAGTTGGTCCGGGCAAATCGACATCACCCAGATAGGTGCGGTTGGCTCCGGCGGTCACGAACATCACAATTCCGAGATCGGCATTCGAATCGATCAAGGTCGCGTTGTGGGCGACCAGAGATTCCGCCGCTGCGAGTATTTCCTTAGCGGAATACGGTGTTTCGAAGCCAATTTGAGCGCAGGAAGACAGCAGCCGTTCCAGGTGTTGCGACAATCGAAAAGACTGGTGAGCGAATGTGCGGGCCATTTCAGTGATACTCGCGCCGGCAACAACGCCAAGGTCCCAAACCGGCAGCTGCATTTGCGAAAACGAGCAGACTTCACCATTCATCCAGCCCAGTGCTTCCGGCATTCTAAAATTGTCCTGTTCTTTCGGCGTGAGAATTCGTATTTTGAAGTGTCAGGCAGCACTCGACCCGTGCCGCCTGTTTGCTGTATCGTACTGATATAAGCCAATGCTGTTGGT
>CALFOL010000514.1 GCA_937919915.1 uncultured Planctomycetaceae bacterium | reverse complement strand
CGCCCAGGCCTTGCCGATGGATGTAAGCTTCGGAACCTTTTTGATGATCCTGTCGAATTCCTCAGCTGTGATGGGTCGCCCCTTCATCTGCTTCGATGATTTGGTTTTCTTGCTTTGCTTAGTCTCGGGAACTTCGGCCAGCATCTTCTGAGACTTCGCCCAGTTCAATGCCGCTTTCAGGTTTCGCAAATGTAGGTTCACTGTGTCGGATTCGCGCCCGTTCGATGCCTTGAGTCTGAACTGAGTCATGAGTCACCTACTGGCTCGTGATCTGCTGCAGCCGCTGCGGGGCCATCAGTTCCTCAATCATGCTGAACGTCGATTCAATCCGCTCCCGAGAGTTCAGGCGTAGCTGAGGCAGGACGTGTTCATCCTCGTAGCGTTCACGGAACTCTGACCAGGTCAGCTTTGATGGTTCTTTGTACAGCCCATGCCGCAATTCAGTCTGCCATTCGATGGCCAGCTTTTCCGCCTGCTTACGACTGACCGTTTTTGCCGACTTCGTTTTTCGTTTGCCGGTGACTGGATTCACGTATTGCAGCACGAGGAACTTCCGGTTGTAGTCGACCGCGATAACGCTGATTTCGTCCACGTTGTTTACTCCCCATCGAAAAAACAGAGCGGAAAACCGGCAATGGTTCCGGGGGTTGGGCCTGCATAGCCTATCCCGCCTGCGTGTGTTGGTTGCGAATTTACCAGCGGAACTGTCGAGTGATTAGCCATGCCACAAGACTGATCAGAATGAACGGACCTACTATGTGCCACCGAATTGGACTCCGCTTTTTGACGGGAGCTTCTGGCGATGGTGGCTTGTACGGATCATCACTCATTATTTGCCAGCTCCTTTCCCCGCTTCCGGTACACCCACATCAGCACGCCGTTGAACAGGCCGAAGATGGTGACGACGAGCTAGTGGCGGGCCATAACCCATGGGACTGGCCACCGCCATCGCGTAGCGATCCCAGGGAAACGATGTAGCCGCCGAAACCAAACATTGCAGTATTGCCCCCGAATGTCAGCCTCCTCTCCCGAATATGTCGTAAGATGAAAGTCATAAATGCCGTAGATACGTTCGGTATGCTGTTCCGGCGGTTGCGTTTTCATGCTGGTTCCACTTTCAAAGATGGCAACCGGCCACAATCGACGGCTGCCGGCTTCGTTCGTTCCTACGTCCAGAAGATCGCCGTGCAACAGTAGCAAGATTCCTCGGCTGTCGCTTCTTCCAGCGTCTTAACCTTGCCTTTCAGAGCGATCTCGGCTGACGGCGTCAGTCTGAACGCCGTTGTTCCTTTCGATTGAATCTCTTCGAGCACCTCAGCTGTGATCAGTTCGCGAGCCAGCTTGTTGAACTCATTCTTTGTGATGTTGAACCGAGCCAGCATCAAAGATTTGACGGCAGCACGGGCTACGACGTTTCGATTCTTGAAGCCAGTGCCCGTACAGCAATCACAGGCTGTGAGTAAGGCCCCCTGCATTGGGTCTGTCGTCAATCGCTCCAGCTTAGACGGTGTCGCTTTCGTTCGCTCCGGTCCTGAGTGTTTCAGTAATCGGAAAGTTGAATGACTGATCTTGCAGAGCCCGCGACCATGAAGACGGTTTGCCACCTTTCGAAGCTTGACACCCTGGACAACATCGAAGTGATATCTAAACGCAATTCTCTGAATGGCTCGGAACGAAACGGCCATCCCGTTCCTGAATTGCTTGTGCAGTGTCTGCACGGCATCCCAAACGACTACTTCCAGCTCCGTGAGTTCTTCGCCGCGTTGGCGCAGTTCGTCGCTGAGACGGTAGGACGGCGACTGCCACTCGTGAAACATGTCGGCCAGGTCTTCGGCGTTGAAATTCTCTGGAGCCTGTGGAAGTGAAGCCAGGAATGCTTCAGGGTAGTCTGGTTCGCAAACAGGTGTGTGTATTTCACACCCCTGTCTCCAATTGGAGACACGTTGCTGCCAGAGCCTGGCACGACTGAATTGAAGAATGCCGGAACCAGTTCCGCGGGGTGATCCACTCGACGATCGAGTGAATGGCCAGTGTTCGGGGTTAGAGTGTTGGTCGTCGTTCGCAATTCCGTTGCTACGCTGAATGAAATCGGCTGGCGGGGCAACAGCGCCCTGCCAGTCACCGGCAACCAACACCCTGACGGATGATCCCGGGCTGTTTTTGTGCGCAGACCGGTCCCACAATTGGGGTCTGTGCGGGCAACACGTACTAGCCAAAGCGGTTGGCAGAGTGTGGTTTTGTACGCGAATGCGTGTATCATGCCGCATGGGCAACCTTCGTCCTTCTCTACGGGTTGGGCGTTGGTTTGAGTCGGCTGGGTGGTAGCACACTAGTCGACTCGCCCTTCGTTTTGCCAAGTGCCGGCATCATTTGTCAAGTTCCCGCCTAATGGTGAGGTTTGATAATGTGGACGTAAAAGTCGTGATCAGTCAGGAGTGGTGTGATTTCAGTGGGAATCACCGAATTCTGCTCCGGGATATCCAATACCCACCCAACAATGATGGTGGGTTTGGCTCACACTTCCATTCGATTACCTGGGAGTGCATGGAGGATGCGTGGAATGTCAGGGCTTCGATTATGGAGCCAGAATTCCGCATGGGATCCGGCCACCGCATGTGGATTTGTGAACTCCATAGTTTCTCTCCAATTACAGGTTTGGCCATTATTAGGGTTGGTGAAGAACATCCAATTCCCATAGCACCACAAAAGAATACTGATGTGGTTTACGCGTCTCGTGTGGTTTACACGTGGCGACAATGGGACCTGATCGACAACGTGCAGATGAACGTGATTCGAACTTGTGACCCGAACAATGATCCTTTAGAGGATTATTGACCTGAGAGGTGAATCGTGCCCCAAACAGCTTTTCACAGGTTTGGTTCGTATCTGTTGTGGCAGCACAAAACACTGTCCTACGATCAACTCATCGTCGCGGAATACATCCTTACGATCGAAGGATGCAGTACGGAGCATCTTGTTGAGCTCATTGATATCTTGTATCCGCGTTGCATTAAAGAACGTGGAGGGCCGATCCCGAGGGGGACGTCCCTTGTTTAGTTGAAACGTCAGTGACGATTTTGGGGTTAAAAATT
>CALFOL010000513.1 GCA_937919915.1 uncultured Planctomycetaceae bacterium | reverse complement strand
GTTGATTACGATATCAATAAAACGGCTGACAAGATCTACGACATTCCGGAGCTGGACAACTTCCTGGGCGATCGCCTTCGCGAAGGTCGATAGGTGTTTTCCAGGAACACGCGGCACCAAAGTGCCCGTTTCTTCGCCTCGCTGCCATAATTTGCAGCCAAAATCGCGCCCTGGCTCTTCTAAATGCTCTTAAACGTCAAGGGCGCGACGCCTGAAATCACGGTCGTTATTCGTCACGGCGGGCAATCTGAGTGATTTGTTCGGGTTGAGTTGCCGCTATGGTGCGTTTTCCTTTGGAAAACCTGTCTCAATCGACGGAACAAAGGGGCTTGCCATTCAATGGCCCCCCGTCGCTTTGTATTCTGCGTGGCAGGTCGGCGGGTTTGGGTCCAGGAAATGGGAGCCACCGCCGAACAAAAAATTCACGGGTGAATGTTGTCGCCCGTTGTTCCTGCAATCTGGTGATGGCTGCTTCGACCTTCCAGGTGCTGTTCATACCGCGATCGATGCTCGTAAGAGTCCCCAATGGATAACCGTCGCTTCTTTTCTTTCCTGATTTACTTCTTCGCTTTTACCTACATTTTTAATACGTTTATCGCACCGAAGTTGTTTCCGCCTCCGCCGCCAGAGGTGGCGCAGGAACCGGCTGACGAAGATGTACTTGAGGTTGAAGAGAAGATTGCTGAAGCCGGAGAGGCAGCACCTGTTGACGCGCCGCCAGTGGATGACAAGCCGGCCGTCCATCCTAACAAAGATGTCATACTGGGATCGCTGGATCCTGCCAGCGGCTACTTTCTGCAGGTGCAACTCACTTCCCTTGGTGCGGCTATTGATTCTGTACAGCTGACGGATCCAAAGTTCAAAGAGCTGAAGGATGAGACTCAGCAGGTCACCGTTGTTGGCACCAATACCACGGACGATAAGACCTTCACCACAGCGGTGAAGCGAATTGATGACCAGCTGAAGAAATACAAGCTGACCCTGGAAAATATTTCCTGGGAAGTCGCGGAATCAGATGCGGATCATGCCACGTTTACATTTGAATCCCCCGACCACAAGCTGCGAGTCACAAAGACTTACCAGGTCGTCAAGACGAACGGCTCGCCGGAAGAACTTCAGCAGGCGTTTCTTGACCAACCTGCTGGTTTTACGATTCAGCTGGATCTTACTGTGACGAATCTTTCGGCAGAACCCGGCAGCGTAACCTACGAGCTTCAGGGACCGGTTGGCATTGTTCTTGAGAACTCCGACCACAGTCGAAAGTACCGCGATATTAAGGTCGAGTTCGAAGGCGATGATGACGCGGTGACACTGGGTGGCAAGGCTGTCGAGGACTTGTATACCAAGCATCTGAAAGAGGGCCAGGAAAGCGGCATTGTGATGACGGAAAGTCAGGTTCGTACAAAGCTGGCTCAGGCTGATGCGTGGACCGGATCCTTTCGATACGTCGGCATTGACGTACAGTTCTTCGCGGGTTTGGTCGCTCCGCTGGATGAGCGTCCCGTCGAGGAACAACTGCTGGACAAATGGATTGAGCGCACCTATCCGGTGATGATTCAGAAGAACACGGAGACTCTCGCCAAGAGCGATATCAGTTTCCGAATGCGATCAACGCTGTTGGATTTGGCGCCCTCGGGAGCACAAGGCGGCGCGGATTCGGTGACTCATAAGTTTGCGTTTTTTGTCGGCCCGAAACGCAGCGTCCTGTTGGACCCACCTCCACTCGAAGCCACGCAGGTGCTGGACTACGGCTGGTTTGGTCCTGTTGCCCGCGTGATGCACTGGATACTGGAAAAGCTGTATCGCATGGGATTGCCTTATGTCTTTGCCATCATTGGCCTGACGGCATTGGTGCGAGGCTGTATGTTTCCGATCTCGCGGAAACAGGCGATCATGGCCGCCAAACAAAAAGCGTTGGCTCCCAGGCTGGCGGAGCTGAAGCTGAAGTACGGCGAAGATAAAGAGAAATTCGCCCGAGCACAAATGGAACTGTGGCGAAAGCACGGTGTGAATCCACTCGGAGGCTGCCTGCCCGCGTTCATTCAGCTGCCCGTGTTTATCGGGCTTTATACCTGCCTGAATTCCGCAGTCGATCTACGTCTGTCGAAGTTTTTGTGGATTGAAAACCTGGCAGCGCCGGATGCACTGGCCAGCATGCCACAATTGCCCTTTCTGGGGAATGAGTTCAATCTGTTGCCATGCATTTCCGTCGCGCTGTTTCTGGTGCAGCAAAAGATGTTCATGCCGCCACCGACTGACGATCAAACAGCCATGACACAGAAGATGATGAACATGATGACGATTGTCATGGGAGTGATGTTCTGGCATGTTCCCGCGGGCTTATGCATGTACTTTATCTGTTCCAGCGCGTGGGGAATCGCCGAACGCAAGTTGCTGGGAGCAGACAAGATGTCGACAGAATTGCCGACGGTTGTCGTGAAGGATCCAGACGCCGAACCGAAACGCAAGCCAGGCTTCTTTGGAAAACTCATGGACGCAGTGCAGGAAGCTCAAAAAAAGGCAGAAGACGCTCAAAAGAACGCCGGAAAGACTCCTGACAAGGACAATCGGCCAAAGGGAAACAACAAAAAGAAGAACGACAAGAAGAACAAATACAACAAGAAAAAGACCGACACAGATGGCGGCGTGAAGGACGAAAACCAGTGATCCGATGCGTCAGGCGCATTTTCGATTCACAACGTTTCCCTTCGATGACTAAGACCGTACCGCCATCGATCAACGCGACAAATTTTGGAGTGTAAGTTTCCCAGGATGTCACTCACCAACCTGCACGCACAACCTACCGAATTTCTTCTGCAGGCATTGCAGACGGGGAATCTCACAAGTCGTCAGCTCACGGAAGCATGCCTTAAGCGCATTGAACAGTTCAACCCAACTCTGAATGCATTCGTCAGTGTGGATGCCGAAGCGGCGATTGCTCAGGCCGAACGCGTTGACGCAAAGCGTGCTGCCGGCGATACGATCGGACTGTTGCAGGGAATCCCCGTCGGCATCAAAGACAATATGTGCCAGACAGGTACCCTCACAACGTGCGGTAGTCGCATGCTCCACAACTACAAACCGCCGTACAACGCTCATGTGGTTGAGCGGTTGCTGGCAGAAGATGGAGTGATCGTCGGTAAGCTGAACATGGACGAGTTCGCCATGGGATCGTCCACGGAAACGTCAGCTGCCGGCGTGACGCGGAATCCCTGGAACACGCAACATTCACCGGGCGGTTCTTCTGGCGGCTCAGCAGTCGCCGTGGCAGCCGGCATGGTGCCGCTGACGCTGGGATCCGACACTGGCGGTTCGATTCGACAGCCCGCAGCGTTCTGCGGTGTGGTGGGATTGAAACCCACATATGGCCGAGTGTCTCGCTTTGGTCTGGTCGCCTTCGCCAGTTCACTGGATCAAATCGGTCCGTTTGCCCGCGACGTCACGGGAGCTTCATTGCTGCTGCAGGCGATCGCCGGACATGACGCTCGGGACACAACGTCAGTGAATTCTTCGGTTCCTGATTACACGAACGCCGTCACAATGTCCCTTGATGGCCTCAGGATCGGTGTTGTGGACGAACACTACGGCCAGGGAATCGACGACGAAGTCAAAGCTTCAGTCCAGGATGCCATCAGCAAACTGCAAGCCGCAGGCGCCACGGTGAAGACGGTTGCGTTACCACATGCGAAGTACAGTGTCGCAACGTATTACATCATCGCTCCCTGCGAAGCGTCCAGCAATCTGGCGCGGTACGACGGTATTCATTACGGCTACCGCACGGAAAACTTTGACGCTCAGAATGACAGTCTCATCGATCTGTATTGCCGCAGTCGCGGCGAGGGCTTTGGGCCCGAGGTGAAACGCCGCATCATGCTCGGCACGTATGCGTTATCAGCGGGATATTACGACGCCTACTACCTGAAAGCGTTGAAGGTTCGGCGCCGGATTCGACAGGACTACGATACCGCATTTGCAGATGTGGATGTGATCGTCGGTCCAGTGGCTGCAACGCCAGCGTTTGAGATTGGCGACAAATCGGATGATCCCCTGGCGATGTACCTGCAGGACATTTACACCATCAGCGCGAACCTGGCGGGCGTGCCCGGAATTTCGATCCCCTGTGGGCTGAGTTCAACGGGGCTTCCAATCGGCATTCAACTGCAGGCTCCAGCGTTCGAAGAAACGCGACTGCTGCAGGCCGCCGCGATGCTGGAACGCCAGTTGAAATGGACGAACAAACCAGCCACGGCTTTGTAAGCAGTCGCTTATATGTTTTCGCACATAATTATCTTCGGATCATCCTTACCT
>CALFOL010000512.1 GCA_937919915.1 uncultured Planctomycetaceae bacterium | reverse complement strand
TTCATTGGAGATTCTGAATTTTTCGTAGATGCGATGCACCTTCTTCCACACATCGCCCAGGACGCTTTTGTCGCGAGAAAAGAACGTGCCTGTCACGTGCACGAGGGCCGCTTTTTGATAGGCCGCCCACAATTTGTCAGGCACGGTGTGCAAACATACGGTCCGTGCGACTCCAACATGCAGTCCCCAACGGCGAACCATGCAGGAAATCACGGCTGAGTTTTCAATTGTCTGCTCGCCGAACGTCCAATGTCGATATCGCTCGTTTCTCCCATCCGCACAAACCTGAATCCTTGTCGCTGCGGCAGTTCGCTTCAACAGACGATGACTGACTTCGCCAGCAACTTCCGACTCAGTGACGCCCCGCCGAACATGATAAGCAGTCGCCTCAACGGCATGCACCGCCAGCGAACTAAGCAACCGGAGTCGCTCAATTTCCAACTGTGTCAACGGTAGCCTGATTGCTCGAATCAAATCGGGTGTGGCCAATGTGCCTTCGTGACCGCCGTCACTGATCACGCGGCGGCCTCGACACAAATCGATGATCAATTCGGCGTGTGGCTGAAACCACTCACGTTGCTTCAGCTGAAACCCAAGCCCGAATGCTTCACGTTCAAAGATCTGAGCGGAATCAACAGAGTTCGTCGCGAACAATCTTGCTTCGCGCGTGACAAACACACTTGTCGCGCAATCGTGCGAACCACAGCGAAACAAATCAGCTCCGGCCGTGAACCATGCAATGTTGGCAGGATCCTGCAACAAAACGGCATCGGCGTCCGCGGATTCAAGCAGACAGCGAATCCGCTCATGCTTCAATCGCACGTCTTCCAGACGAGCCGCATCCTGCACCAGCAATCGTTGGGCAGATTCCTCTTCCTTGAAGTTGCTCGCCATAGATGTCTCTCCACAGATGACTCAGACGCCAGGTTCACCAAAAACCATACGTCGCGCACCGCCATCGCGGGTGCGCACCAAGGATATTAACGCAATAAATCCGTGGTTGCCCTGGAGAATTCGGAATTCGCAGGTGATTTTGGAGGCCTGATACCTTTGTTTCCTGATTTAAGGGCGGAATCCTTGTCAATCAGTGGTGAGTTTCTTAATGAAGGAACACCCTAACAGTGACTTCAACAGGCAACTGCAGACGTTCACGCGTCTGTGATTGTCGACAAAGCTCGAGCTACGCCACCGCAGGCAAACAGGATACGCCAGACACCATCTATGGCAAGAAGCGAATCAGACAAAGAAGATCTCATCGCCGACGCAACGTCTCTTGTCGAACGGGCGGAATACGACTGCGTGTTAAACGCCACTAAGGCGAATAAAATCACGACGGTCGGTTTCCGACGTGATGACAGTCTGAGTTTGTACTTCGAGCAGGATCCGTTTTATCAATTCGACAGCAACGGACTGCTGCGACGATCCTATGAGAAAGGGTTTCTATATCGTAGCCAGGGGGACACGCTGGCAAAGTTGGACAGACATCGCAGCGAGACAAAAACGACTTTGCAGAGATCAGATCTGTCGGAAACGCAACTGGCAGAATTCAGACAACGCATGCGGCAGCACTTGACTGCGCTACTGCAGTTTCTGCACAGCGGTGATTACAATCGACTCCGTTGCATCTCAGAACGTGGCGATATCGATCAGCGCACAATAAGTGCTCTGCAAACGATCCTGACGCACGAAGTTCCGTTTCTGGCGGGCAGGATTGCTGGGCGCAAATGAATTCTCAAAGATCAAAAGCAACATGAAGACGATCATTTTGATGCGGCATTCACATGCCATCGCAGACAACCCTGCGTTCTCAGATCACGAGCGACCGCTTACGGCCAATGGCAAGGCCCTGGCATCATCCACGGCAGAACTGCTGGCCAACCTGGCGACTCCGAGCCGCATCCTGTGCTCCTCCGCCACTCGCACTCAGGAAACGGCGGAAATCGTCGCAGCAAAGATGGCACGTTGCGCGCAACCCGAATCCTTCGATGCGCTCTACCTGGCCTCCGCCGGCGGCTATCTGAATGTCGCGGCAGAACATTTGACAGGTAGCGACGACACAGTCTTAGTCGTGGGGCACAACCCCGGAATTGCGAGCTTGATCGCCACCTGGGCCGATGATCATTTGCGGGTCCCGCCTGCCACGGCGGCAATTTTTCTAGTCGATATTGATAATTGGCAATCGCTGACGATTGCCGGTAAGTTCATCCCTGAGCTGTCTGGGCTAATCACCGAAGGCTGCCGGGTGCATTAAAGCATTTTACCTTTTGTTGTGGACGGTTCTGGCCCGCGGGAACCGGCTCACGTAGAACGAAACACGTCCTTCGCGGCCACAAGTCAGCGAAATTCGCTGTAGAGCAAATTACAAATTGACGCGGTCGTCCGTTTGTCGCTGAGTTCCCCAGAACGCGGGCTGTTAAATAAATACGCCTGTTTGAGGCAAATCGCATGTCCACAAATGAACCTGACAGTAGCAGCGGCGACCCCGACGATCTACTGGCGGCCCTCACGCTGACTCTTGTTCCCGGCGTTGGACCGCGACTGCAAGCAGCGCTGCTGGAGCATTTCGGATCGCCGCGAACTGTGCTGCAGCAGTCTGCAGAAGCGCTGGTCGCCGTTGATGGGATCGGTCGACAGACGGCAGAACGTATTACCTCCCCCATTCACGACGCCGCTGCCAAAGAAATGCTGCGGCGCTGTACAGACATGAATGTGCAACTACTGCGAAAACACCACAATACCTATCCGAGCAGTCTGCAAAACGTCGACGATTCTCCACTAATATTGTTCTGCCGTGGCACAGTGAAGCCGGAAGACGACCTGGCAGTCGGCATCGTTGGCTCACGCCGCTGCACAGCGTATGGACGAAAGCAAGCTGAACGATTGGCAGGGTCTCTCGCACGCGCTGGATTTACGATCATCAGCGGACTCGCGCGCGGCATCGATGCGGCAGCTCATCGCGGGGCACTCGCGGCCGGCGGACGAACCATCGCTGTGCTCGCAACCGGGGTCAAGAATATCTATCCACCAGAACATGCTGATCTGGCCGTGGAAATTACACACAGCGGTGCCGTGGTCAGCGAGTTTCCCTTAGACACAAAACCCCGACCAGGACTGTTCCCGCAGCGTAATCGCATCATCAGCGGCTTGAGCCTGGGAGTCATCGTGGTGGAAGCCAACAGAAATTCGGGAGCACTGTACACAGCAAGGCATGCCATGGAACAGGGCCGGGAAGTGTTCGCGGTTCCGGGGCAGGTCGACAACATTGCCAGCACTGGCTGCCACGATTTGATTCGTGATGGAGTAACGTTGATTCGCAACGCCGATGACGTGATTGAAGGACTTGGTCCTCTGGCACAGCCAGCGAGGACGGCGGCCGAGGAAACCGTCCATCACCCGCGTGAGCTGACGTTGAATCCGCAGGAGAAACAAATCCTGAATCTGATCAGCACCTCGCCAGCGCACATCGATGAAATCCTGCAGGCCTCCGACCTGGAACTTTCGCGTGTGTTGTCGACGATTACGATTCTGGAAATGAAGCGATTCGTGCGACGACTTCCCGGCAACATGCTGGTCAGAAACGTGTGACCGCAGGCAGGGATTGCGTTGCTTACCTTTGGTAAATCGGCAGCAACTGATAGGCGGGCGTCAACGCCAACACAGCAAGGGACGACGAGTACGCAGAGCCAAAGTTTCGCTCTGTTCCCGAACCGGCTGGCCAGGAACCATCTTCGGTTTGTTCACTCATCAGATTTCTGGCAATCTGTGGATAAACCTGATTCCACATATCACCGCCCACCTGCGCCATCGCCTGTGAACTGTAGTAAGAAGCCAGGTAGAAATAGTTGTTTTGCCAGGGGCGAGGATACGGCCGCGAACGAAACCACTCCACACCAACCGGGATCGATTCGTGATCCTGGCGGCCTCCCAGAATCAACGTCAGCATCGACGAAGCCGTGTTGGCCAGTGTGATTTGCGGGCTTCCGGTAGGATCCGATTCCAGCGGACGATAGCGAAACACGCCCTTTTCGTGATTGGCAGGATCTGGTTCGTAGCAACGCTGGACATAGTCCAGGCCTTCGTCGAAGTACTGTTTCGGCACGCGGAACTCAGCATTTCGAGCGGAACGCAAAAACATCAACGCCCAGCCTGTGACAGACATATCCGAAGATGCCTGCGGGCTTTCTGGATAGCCGTAGCGCCATCCGCCAAAGTCGCCGGGTGTTGCTTTCTCACGAGACTGAACTTCCCGATGATAGATCAAGGCACGTTCGATTGCTGATTCGATACGTTTCGAAACCTCACCAGAGGTC
>CALFOL010000511.1 GCA_937919915.1 uncultured Planctomycetaceae bacterium | reverse complement strand
AGTTAATGCACAAAGCCAGTTACGAAGAACGCCTGCAGTTGCTGGAAGGCTGCCTGAACATGCCGTTCTCTGTCGGCAAAAGCGTACGAGTCCCTTTCCCGGACAGAATGCCGCACGGACCGTTAACCACTGAGTATGCAAACGGAGCATTACTGACGCGCGGCCTGGCGACTCAGGAAGAAATCAACGGCTACTTCGACGAGGTCAACCAGCGACGCGTTCCACCTTTGGTGCTGGCCGACAAAATCCACATGCTGTTCCGCGACGATTTCCCCGGCATCAATGACGCGCGGTCCACGGCCGTGTGGTGCATTGGCGACCTGTTACAGTTCGGTGGAGACTTCAATAAGTATGTCCGAACGCGCGATCTCACCAAACAGGAAGGGATCGTGTTTCGGCACTGCCTGAGAATGATTCTGCTGTGTGGTGAATTTGCTCAGATCGAACCGCCCGGTATTCCTCCGGAGGAATGGCGAAATGATCTGGCAGAACTCGCCGCGTTGCTGACCGACACCTGTCGCGCGGTGGATCCGGCCAGCACAGACGAAACTCTGGTTGCTCTGGAAGCCTGCAAACTGGACCCTGATCAGCTGTTGTTGTAACCTCGACGCTAATAACTTCCCGCCTTAGTCAAGAACCAATTCAGGCTTTCCTATGAAGACTCCTGTTTCACGTCGACAGATGCTGGCTGTCGCGTCGGCGACACTCGCAAGTTCCACCGCATTGCACGCGTTCGGCAAAGCCGTTCTCGATGAGAAGTTTGCATTCAAGTATCTCGTCGGTTCGTGCATGTACGGCTATCTGTATCTGGGTGAGATCCTGCCCGAGGTTGCCAAATGCGGCGCAACACACATCGACATCTGGCCGAAACGTCACGGCAATCAGCGCGAACAATTGTCGGATATGGGTGAAGAGCTGTTTCTTTCATTGCTGAAGAAGCACAACGTGTCGCTGGGCTGCATGACCCAATACGTTCTGGGGCCGTTCGGTTTGCAGGACGAGATGAAAGTCGCACAGCGCCTCGGCTGCCAGACCATCGTCACCGGTGGCAGCGGACCGAAGGGACTAACCGGCACCGCATTAAAGGCGGCGGTAAAAGAATTCCTGGAAAAGATGAAGCCGCATCTGGATGTCGCCGAGGAAACCGGTATCACGATTGCGATCGAAAACCATGCAAACAACCTGATCGATTCGCCGGACTCACTAAAGTACCTTGCAGAGCTCAGTCCATCGCCGCATCTGGCCGTCGCTTTCGCGCCGTATCACCTGCCGCAGGACAGCATCGCGTTGGCGCAGTTGATTCGTGACCTTGGGAACTCGATTCGGGTCTTCTATGCCTGGGAGCACGGCGACGGCTGCATGACACGACTGCCGAAGAATCAGGAATTGAAACAAATGCCAGCCAACGGTCCGCTTGATTTTCAGCCGCTCGTGCAGGCGCTTGTGGACATCGACTACTCAGGCTGGACGGAGATCTTTATGCATCCTGTGCCTCGAGGCATTCCCATTTTGGAAACGGCAGAGGAAGTCACAGCTGAGATCAACAAGTCGCGCCACTATCTGTCCGAAAAGCTGGCAGCAACGACCCGTTAGCCCCCCGTTTCCGCCTCCCTGCGGGAGAGTCACGACGAGAGCAGTTCGCTTATTGTTGAGAACGGTACTCGCTCGCAGGAGCAGGCTCTCTTCAATCGAGATGCGGTCCCCGCGACTACAAACCAGCCTAATACGCTGTATGGGAGAGCTATCACAGACCAGCAGGCCGACGGCATGCTGATTCTTCCTGCGAGGACCAAATACCGGTCTCACTTCGCATCCTTCCGGCCTGATCTGCTTGAACATCGCAACTCTAGTGCCTACCCTGCGCCTCAATCGCTGCGGAAGCGGGACTTCGGCGTTTGTTCGTTCTTGGGGTGGAAAATCGATGATTCTCAGCGGTAGCGAAATCAAGGCACAACTTGGCAAGAACATCAAGATTGAGCCCTATCACGAGGATCAGGTCAATCCCAACAGCTATAACCTGACGCTGCACGATGAGATGCTGGTTTACGAAGAAATCGTGCTGGACATGAAGCGCCCGAGCCGATTTCGCCGCATCACCATTCCATCAGAAGGCATGGTGATGCAACCCAATCAGCTGTATCTGGCACGGACGACTGAATACACCGAAACGCACAACCTGGTCCCGATGCTGGAAGGTCGTTCTTCAATCGGTCGCCTGGGATTGTTCGTTCACGTGACTGCTGGTTTTGGTGACGTTGGCTTCTGCGGCTTCTGGACGTTGGAAATGTTCGCCGTGCAGCCTGTCCGGATTTATCCCGGTGTTCAGGTGTGCCAGATTTTCTATCACACAATCGAAGGCGAAGTCACAGAGTACAAGAGCAGCAAGTATCAACACAACAAAGACATTCAGCCCAGCATGTTGTACAAAGAACTTGGCATCCGCGACGACAACCAGATGAAACTGGACTTCGAAGAAGCTCGCGCGAAGGCAGAGTCGTAGGTCCGCTCACGTAGCACGTTGATCGGTCAGAGTGACTCAGTTTTTCACAGTGCGGAAATGGAAGCACGAAGCGCAAGCAAGTGAACTAACCGAAAGACTGCGAATTCACTGGCTTGCGTTTCGTGCTGGTAAAG
>CALFOL010000510.1 GCA_937919915.1 uncultured Planctomycetaceae bacterium | reverse complement strand
AGTCGTGGCGTTCGACGTGAGTGTGCTCATGTGTCATCACGGCTTCGAGCTTTTGCTTTGACCATTCACTCCAGTCTATAGGGAGTAAGACGCTCGGGCTCAACAGCCCGACGGTCACCGGGACGCGGATTTCTGATGACTCGAATACGTTTCCGCGTTGTGCTGCCAGCAGCGTCGCGACAGGTTGCACGTTCTCGCTGACATCGGTTGCTCGGCGGACGATTCCACGTGTGGCCAGCAGCCCGAGTACTAATCGGAACAGCATCACAAATGCGCCCGTCAGCCAAACGGCGGCGACAGAAATCGGCAACCAGCGAATGACAGGGATGTACCACGGAATCACAGTCGCCACTGTGGCGGGGGATTCATCGACTTCGGCGGTGAAAGTGACGTTTTCATCTACGGCTTCGATTCGCGGCAGCACTTCTGAGGCTACCGATTCCTGCTGGATCCCGAAACCCATATTGGGCATCGTGTTCCACTCTGGAGCGAAGTGATTATCGAGGTCATTGCCCGCTAATACAGGTTCATCCACCTGCACGGCTGTTCCCTGAACGTCGGTGATCGCACGGGCAGGCAACTCGGCAACCGATTCCGGTGCAGAGTATTCGTCGAATACGTCGAGCCATGCGGTATCAACCGAAAACGGCAACGGCACTGCGGGTACGATTCGCGACAGCACCGGCAGAGCCAGCATGCCGCACAACACGGCTGCCCAGACGCGATGTCGAGCACTGCTGTTACGAACTTTTAGCACTCGCAACAGCAGGAACACGACTGCCGCCAGTAGCAGAGACTTCACAGAACAGTCGATCGCAATCAGTGAGTAAAAGGACTCAGCATGATTCACCTCGATGAATAGATGGGGTCACAATTCGCCAGAGCCGCCTGAGCTCACTTGTTCTTCCGTTTTGCCGCAGCGTTTTGCTTCTTCTCCGCAGCCGTAATTTGATCCGCCAGATCGCGAAGCTTGTCTGGCGTGATCACTTTATCGTCAACCAGCCCGACCAGCAGGTTCTCCACCGAACCGGCGCAGAACCGATCGATGATGCCGCGCACAGCATCGGACGCAACGTTCTGTTGAGCGACCTGCGGTCTGTACACATAGGTGCGGCCGTCGAGGTCGTGTGTCGCATAGCCCTTCTCCTCCAGCCGTCTCAGAATAGTGCGGACGGTGGAATCCTTCAGCTCATGCTGTTCAAACAGAGCTTCGCGGACATCATCGGCCGTGGCCGACCCGCGAGCCCAGATGACCTTCATCACGGCGTCCTCAAGAGGACTGAGCGCCGCCTTCTGTTTTGCCTGCTTCTTCATGTGTTGTCTCCGTTACACTTCGTAATGTTACAATTTGTAGTGCGACAGAGTGTAACAGTCAATGGCGTTGGGCTGGTATGAAGAAGTTTTTTCGAAAAACCCGTTTTCGACCCAGCAATCCGTGGCATTTTTGCTCCTGCCTACGAACTCGATCGTTCGAGCGTTACACTGAACAGGAACGAATAATCCAGAATTTCGTTCTCTTCTTTCTCCCTTCGGAGCCAGTTCATGGCAAAGCAAAACGACGATCTGAATTCACACCTGGAACGAGCTTTTCAAAAGCGAGACGATGAAACACGCACTTTGCCGATCAAGGCCGAAGTTATTGAGGTGGCGCCCGAACCTGCTGGCGAATTGACCGAGCAATACGCCGAAGAGAAAATGGGCATGATCAGCCGCCTGAAGCTTCGGAATGCTGAGTCGGCTCACGAATTGCAGAAAGCGAAGACGACGTACGAAACGGAGATCGAGCTGATTCGTCATAAGGCGGATGCTGCGATTCGTGAGAGCAAAGCGTTTTGGGATGCGAAGTCTGTGGAAGTGGCTGAGTCGATCAAGACATACGTGCAGTCGACGATTCGAGCGTTGGAATTGAATCGCCTTGACTCACGCAACGATGACCTGCAGCGAGCCTATGAATCAGCAGCAGTGGCATTGGATAAAGCCAAATCGTCTTCACTTCCGGAAATCATGAAGGATCGATTGATTCAGGATATTCTTGGCAACTTCGAACGTACGCTGGAACGAATCAAGGAAGACACGATTGTTTCCAAGTACGATTTGGATTAGTCACAATTTAAAATCCGAACCTGCCGGTCACATGACCAATGCCTGACGATTATTCCGATTTCACCAAGCTCCGTGATGACGACGCCAAACACCTGGGGAATTTCAGCATCGGGTTGTTTGGGTTGTTGTTCATTTTGCTGTTTCTGGTGGTGATTTACGCACTGGGAGAACGCGTCCAGGGGTTTCGCTGGCAAACGTTTCGTAATGGTATCCTGACGCTGGGGATGATCCTGTTGGCTGTCAGTGTGGTGGTCGGCGGATTTACGCTGGTCATTCGGCTGACCGCTCAATATGCTCCTGAAGCGTTGCACCGTATGGCTGAACGTCGACAGTTGAACAAAGCTCGCCGCACGGCCACTGAGTCGATTTCAGAAAAGCAGCGGTTGAGTGAAGAACGGGCTCGCATGACGGCGCGGCTGCAGGCGACCTACCTCTTCGAAAAAGAATCCGGGCGAGCCGCGAACGCTCAGACAACTCGCGAATTCCGCGAAGCTCTGCAGTCAAGTGTGATGCGTAGCTGTGAAATTGCGTTTGATCACATCACAAGGGTGATCGAACAGTATGAACGCGTCGTTGCGGAAATCGAAGAATGTCAACTTCCATCGGCTCAGAAAGCGGAACTGCTGAATGCACTCACGAAGCAACTGGATCTGGCTGCCACAGAAGAGCGCAATAAAGATGCGCAGAGGCTGATGGAGGGCGAGGTTTGGAAGATCCGATTCCAAAAAGCCAGGTTGATGGCACAGCGGAACCCGGATTCGGCGTTGAAATATCTTCGTGAGATCATGAAAGAAGCGACCAGCCAGCGGCTGAAAGAGAAGATCAATACAATAATCGATTCGCTTGCGTGACAGCGTTTTCCAATGGGGCAGCGTGCGATTTATCAGTACGAAGCACAAGCGAGTAAATTCATGGGGTTGACGTGATTCGCTCGCCTGCGAGTCGTGCTGGTATTTGGCTTCTAACCCGACACTGCGGCGTCCGACGTTAGCATTGACACTTCGCACCCCGCCCACCTGATTGGAGAAACGCTGTGAAGCAAGTTCGATTCCCTGCAATGCTGGTCCTGATCACGTTGTGCGTGCTGCCTTCGTGCACATTTGCCGCGGACAGACCGAACGTGATTTTCATTCTTGCCGACGACCTCGGCTATCGAGAAACCGGATCGTTCGGCCAGCAGCTCATCAAGACACCACATCTTGATCGGCTGGCGAATGAAGGCATGAAGTTGACGCAACATTACTGCGGCAACGCTGTCTGCGCTCCGTCGCGCTGCGTATTGATTACAGGCAAACATCCGGGGCATGCGTACATTCGCAGTAATAAATCGACTCCTCCCGAAGGTCAGGAGCCGATTCTGGATGCTGAAGTCACGCTGGGTGAACTCATGCAGGAGGAAGGTTATATCACCGGCGGTTTCGGCAAATGGGGGCTCGGCGGACCGGACTCCAGCGGCCATCCGAATCGCCAGGGCTTTCATCGGTTCTTTGGTTATCTGTGCCAGTCGCATGCTCACAGTTATTACCCGTCGTATCTGCGAAGTGACAGTGGTGTTGTCGAACTCAATAACAATCCAGCGGTCGACGGACATGCCAATTTTCAGAAGGGCGATGACAAGTCTGATCCTCAAAGCTACGACCAATTCAAAGGCACAGACTACGCGCCGGACCACATCAACGCCGAACTTCTAAAGTTCATCCGCGGCAATAAAGACAAACCGTTTTTGTGCTACTACCCCACCGTGATTCCTCATGTCGCGCTGCATGTTCCGGATGAAGACCTGAAGCCGTATCTTGATCTCGGCTGGAAAGACCCGCCGTTCACGAAGCAAAAGGGCTACGGCTATACGCCGCACTTCACGCCGCGAGCTGCTTACGCCGCCATGATTACCCGCATGGACGGCTACATTGGCAACGTGCTGAATCTGCTGGACGAGCTGAAGCTGGCCGACAACACGCTGGTGGTCTTCAGTTCCGACAACGGCACAACACATCTTGATCTGGAAGTTGATTTCACGTTCTTCAAGAGCGTTGGTGAACTACGAGGGCTGAAGGGTTCGCTGTACGAAGGCGGAGTTCGTGTCCCCACGATTGTGCGCTGGCCCGGCAAGGTGAAGGCCGGTTCGGAAAGTGATTTCGTGAGCGGATTCGAAGACTGGATGCCCACGATTCTGGAGGCTGTCGGTGCGAAGATCAAAGCTCCGAAAAACACCGACGGTATCAGCCTGATGCCGACATTGTTGGGGCAGAAACAGCCCGAGCGTGAGTATCTGTATCGCGAATTCGCCGGTTATGGTGGTCAGCAAACGATTCGCGTGGGCGAATGGAAGGCTGTGCGCCAGAGCCTTTCGAAGGGACCGGTGAAAACGGAATTGTTCAACATCGTCAGCGACATCGGAGAAACCAAAGATGTGGCTGCCGATCACCCAGGTGTTGTCTCGAAGCTGGAAAAGATGATGGCTGAACAACACGTGCCGTCGGAGATGTTTCCACTGAAGGCGCTGGATCTGGCGAAGAAG
>CALFOL010000509.1 GCA_937919915.1 uncultured Planctomycetaceae bacterium | reverse complement strand
ACTTCCTCGCCCAAGTACTGCAAATTCAGCAGTGAAACTTCGCGCCCCCTCTGGTTCGGCGGACTTCTACTGATGACTCGCCCCACTACCTGACCTAACGTGCAAGGTTGAGCAAAAGGGCTCGATGTCTGTGAAAACTCTGCCAATAGATGGGGGACCGCATTGAGGTTTGCCCGCGAATCTCAGACCATCCGTCGCAACGGCGAGAACCATTGACGCGAGTCTCTTTTTGTTCGATTCCGGACGGCAACGAACCTGTTGCCAAGCGCGACTACCCACTTTCTCTCCCCGAAAGCCCAACATGCCTACTGCCGGTGGCACAATTTCTCAGCGAAAACTGGTTAAAACCCGCATCATCGCCACCGTCGGGCCTGCCTGCGAAGACGCCGACACATTACGCGAACTCATTATCGCGGGTGTCGATATCTTTCGACTCAACTTTGCTCACGGAAGCCACGAATGGCTCGGCGGAATCCTGGCCCGCATTCGCGAAGTGTCCCTGGAAATAAAAACGCCGGTCGGAGTGCTCGGCGACCTGTCGGGACCAAAGATCAGACTGGGAGAAATCGCGGGCGGAGAAGTTCGTTGCAACGAAGGTGACATATTTCGTTTTACGCGAGAGACCGAATCTGATGATCCGTACAACCTCACGTGCACGTACGAAAAACTAATCGATGACGTCAATCCTGGTGACCGCATCCTTCTGGCAGACGGCACCGTCGGCATGATTGTGGAATCCAAGTCAGGCGATGGTCGATCGGTCACCTGCGTCGTTGCTGATTCGGGCGTCATTCGCAGTCGTCAGGGCGTCAACCTGCCTGGCGTGGCACTCAGCACTCCGAGCGTCACGGAAAAAGATGAAGACGATCTGAAGTGGGCCCTGGAAAACAAGCTCGACTTCATTGGTCTCAGCTTTGTCCGCAGCGCCAAAGATATTACGCACCTGAAGAGTCTCATCGCTCGTCAAAAACCGGAAGTTATTCCGACCGTTGTTGCCAAGATCGAAAAAACAGAGGCGATCGACGACCTCGAAAACATCCTGAAAGTCACCGACGCTGTCATGGTGGCACGCGGCGACCTTGGTGTGGAAGCGGAAATCAGCCGCGTCCCGATTCTGCAGAAGGAAATCATCAGTCGCTGCAACGCGTCCCGAATTCCGGTGATCACGGCCACGCAGATGCTGGACAGTATGACCAACAACGATCTGCCGACTCGTGCGGAAGTCAGTGACGTTGCGAATGCAGCGATCGATGGCACTGATGCGGTTATGCTTTCCGGCGAAACGGCAATCGGCGCGCATCCTGTAGCGTGCGTCAGGATGATGCAGAAGATCGTCAACGAAGCGGACCCGTTCGTGACAGCACGGTCACGTGGAATTGATTTATCACAGGAATTCCGCCGTGCAAATCCGATCACCGAAGCGGTTTCACTCGGGGCAACCGTTGTCGCCGATAAATTGAACGCCGACCTGATTGTGATCGCTACCGATTCCGGCCGTACCGCCCTGGCATTGTCGGAACTGCGTGGCAAGGTCCCGATTCTGGCAGTCACCCATCGCGAAGACACTGTGCGACGCCTGTGTCTGTACTGGGGGGTAACGGGTATCCAAAGCAAACTGGTCCGGCAATCGGCAGACGCCCTGCTGCAATACGTCGTCCAATGGGGTCTGGATAACAACGTTTTGAAAACGGGTGACAAGATTGTTGTTGTCGGGCGTACAAACTGGCAGGAAGCCGGTCACGACCTGATGATGGTGCATGTCGTGCCATAGGGCGATCGGTGGCCATCGGTCAACTGGTCACGACACGCTCAATACTGTAGATTCGATTGTGAATCGAATTGGCCTTCTGGCAGGTGGAGTGGTGTCAATGCACTTCGCCTGCCTGTCAGAGCGACGCAAAATTGAACGGCATTGCCGTGAGTCAACAGTGGGCGAAATATGCTGCAGCACATTCGAAACCAACTTGCCGAAATCCGCGCTCAGGGACTGTTCAAAGCCGAACGCACGATCGATTCGCCACAACGGGCTGACATTCGAATGGCGGACGGCGCGGAGGTTCTGAATCTCTGCGCCAACAACTATCTGGGCCTTGCGGATCATCCAGAGATCCTGAAGGCAGCTCACGAAGCCCTCGATCGCTGGGGGTATGGAATGGCATCCGTGCGGTTTATCTGCGGCACGCAAACCGTTCATCACCAACTTGAAGCGGCGCTCAGCGAATTTCTAGGGATGGATGACACCATTCTGTACAGCTCGTGCTTCGACGCCAACGGAGGCCTGTTCGAAACATTGCTGACCGCGGAAGACGCGATCATTTCTGACCAGCTGAATCACGCCAGCATCATCGATGGCGTGCGGCTCTGCAAAGCACAACGGTTTCGCTATCGCAACAACGATATGGCGGACCTGGAAGACCAACTCAAGGCCGCTCAATCGGCACGCTTCCGCCTGATCGCAACGGACGGGGTGTTTTCGATGGACGGCTATCTGGCCAACCTGCCGGGCATCTGCGAGCTCGCCGATAAGTACGATGCCAGCGTTATGGTTGATGATTCGCACGCCGTTGGCTTCACGGGGGAAAACGGTCGCGGCACCCACGAACACTTCGGCGTGATGGACCGCATCGACATCATCACAGGCACGTTGGGCAAAGCGCTGGGAGGAGCCAGCGGAGGCTACACAGCCGCGCGGCAGCCAATCGTCGATTTGCTCAGGCAACGTTCACGACCGTATCTGTTTTCCAACACGCTGGCACCGCCGATAGCGGCAGCAACACTGCGAACTCTCCAGCTGTTGCACGAATCGGCAGATCTCCGAACGCAGCTTCGTGACAACACCACTTGGTTCCGCAAAGCAATGAACGAGGCGGGCTTCCGCATTCTTTCCGGCGAACACCCCATCATCCCCGTCATGATCGGCGATGCTGCTTTGGCCACAAAAATGTCCGACGAGCTGCTCAAACGGGGAATCTACGCCGTGGGGTTTTCGTTCCCCGTGGTCCCCAAAGGCGAAGCCCGAATCCGGACGCAAATGTCGGCGGCCCACACTCGGAGTGATCTGGAACGGGCAGTAGCCGCGTTTACGGAGGTTGGCCGAGAGCTGGACGTTATCTAACGCAGCACGTCTGCTCAGAACCAACGGAATCCAATCTCGCAGACGATATCTGAAAACGACAACCGTGCTGTCTTGCCGTTCAGCCAGCGAAAGCGGTTCCGCGGTGAAAGATGATGCGACTCAACAAATCGCGACGGGCGCGGGCGACATTCGTGCCATGATTCTCTTGTCTACAGGCGAATTGTTCGATTTGCGGTTGGAGTCGCCTGCTGGCTGAGATTCGTTATCCTGATGGCAACGATCTTGTGAGTCTCAGCATCATCCATTGGGCGACAGAATTTGTACCTCGCTGAAAGCAAAAAACTCCGCATGCTGACACTCTGTGCGCTGTACGTGGCGCAAGGGATTCCGTGGGGATTCATCACAGTTACGTTTGCCGCGTGGCTCGCACAACCGGAAAATGGCCTGAAGACTGAACAGATTGGCCCCATTTTGGGCGTCGCCACACTGCCTTGGTCGTTCAAATTCGTTTGGGGGCCGCTAATGGATCGATTCACAATCCCATCACTGGGACGTCGGCGGCCGTGGATCATTCTGGCACAAAGCATGGCCATTCTGGCGCTGGGAAGCATGCTGTTCTTTGACGACCTGCCGAGTATGGCCTGGAAGATCGATCAACAGGACCACTGGCTTTTACAGATCATGTACTCCGTTGTCCCAAGCCCACTTGCGGCGATGATTCTTGTGGCCAACATATTCGTCTCAGTCCAGGACGTCGCCGTAGATGCGTTGGCGGTTGATCTCCTTGAAGAAGAAGAACGCGGAGCTGCGAATGGCTTGATGTATGGCTCCAGCTACCTGGGAACCGCCATCGGCGGAGCAGGGCTGGGCATGCTTGTCGCCAGCTATGACATTCGAGCGGGCATTGCAGGCCAGGTACTATTGTTGTTTCTGATCATGCTGCTGCCTATCTTCATTCGAGAACGCCGCAGCAGTGCATCGGCCCCGGGAGCTGTCCGCAATCCAAAAAACACAGGATCAGTGAGCAAAAACCCATACGCCGCTCCTGAAACAGAACCTCACACACCAGCTCCACTTCCACAACCTGAGCCAGAAATTGCGACGTCATTCGGTGCCGTATTTAAGGATCTCTGGACAGCATTTAGCCTCCCATCAGCGTTTATTGGAATACTTGTCGCGCTCGGTGTGAAAGTTGGCATCGGAGTCCTCACGGCAGTATTCGTGACGTATCTCCAAAACGATGGCGGATGGACAATGAGAGAATACACCACCGTCACTGGCGGATACGCTGTCTTACTGGGACTGTGTGGTGCGGCTATGGGTGGCTTCGCGGCGGATCGATTCGGAGCGAAACCTTTGATTGTGGGCACGTCGGTCCTGCTGGGCTCGCTATGGATTGGCTTCGGCGTTTTTCCAGCAGCGCTCAATTCGCATGCCATGGTAACCGGCTTACTCCTGCTCCAGGAGCTCCTCCTGGCCGTGATGTCCGTAGCCCTGTTTTCGCTGTTCATGAGTATCTCATGGCCGAAAGTCGGTGCGACGCAGTTCACAACGTACATGGCGATGATGAACTTCTCAACGACCATCGGCAGCTACGCAGCTGGACGAATTAGCCAGTCCGCCACCATATTCCAAATCCTGATGTTGGCCGGGCTGCTGCAGGCAGTCCTGGTCATCCCCGTGCTGTTTATCGACCCAAAGCAAACACGTCGCATTTTGGGAACGGGCGGCTAAGCCAAGGCAGCAGATCGTTTTTGCTACGAGGAAAAGTACCACAAAACGCCGTACAGCATGGCAAGACCTATGATTGTCTTAACAAACATCACCGTTGATGTCTGATAAATTCGGGCTGGTAATTCGTAGCGAGTGCTGCAGTAAACCAGACTGATAACGGCAGCAAGCGGCACGGCATAGAAAAGTGATGGCATGTTAGATAAATCGCTTGGGTAAGTTCGCTTTCGCGTAAAGAGCAACACGAATCGCTGGATCAAGTGACGGCCTCTTCCTTGCCATCTCCAGCCTCTTCGTCTTCATCAGGCTTCTCATCGCCATAACCATAAGCCGGACCTTCGAAAGCGTCCCAGATCGCCATCAGATTCAATAACCCTGCTATCCACGTGAACACACAGGCAATGTCATAGTTCTGACTTAGTTTGCTGTGCAGCCGATCCAACTCGGCACTATCGCGAGGAGCCTGATACCAGTCTTTAAATGACCTGGAAATGGTACCGTGCAAGGCAGTTGGCGTGCTGGCCCCGACCGCCACGCCTTTTAACCCCGACATATAAAATTCCCGGCGTGGTGAACCGAAGACTGGCCGTCCGAGCTTTACCGGGCCACTCAGTTTGACCGACACGGGCTCGTCATCTCGCGTCGTCACACCTTGAAACTGACCTTCCCCAGCCCCGGCACCTCCGCCCTGTGGAGACAGAGTCACGTGACCGGTCACCGGTATGAATGAGCCGCCGTCCATAAAACCGCCGACGAAATCGCTATGAATCGAAGTCCTGAGGGTATTCACAACGCCCGCATCTGATGAGAATCGAGACTGCTGAATCAGTGACGGCACTGCTGGCAACCCAACCAGCACTTGCGCGGCATAGCCGATGGAATATCGAGTTGACACGGGAGCATCCTGAGGCTGCATTTGTAGCGGCAAATCGGGTCGAGCGGCATACGCAACCTGGCTATAAACTGGCTGCCAGTCACCCAGGATCATTCCGCCGAAGAACAGCGACAGGATCCCAAAGAAGTAGATACCGGCCTTTAGCCTCCGCCCCTGGTAAAAGTGTCCAGCGCCAGGAATCAGAAAGGCCAGAATCGCAGCGAGCTCGCGCGAACGAAAATTAATGCGTGGATCTCTCATGAAACAATAACCTCAACCGATTTGGCTGATTTACCTAACTAGGGACTGATGGTCGGAACGCTCACCGGAAAATTGACGGCTAACTTCACATTCCTGCGTTCATGCCGCAAACAGTGAGAGCAAGGCGGAGGCAAATGGCGGGAATACCAAAACCTGAACAGAATAAATGATAAATGCAAAAGTGGAAACCCATCATATTCCTAGCCCCCGCGAAAACACCAGCCAGATTCAGCTCCCGGTTATGACCGTCCTGGTCATCCGTCTGGATTCTTCCAAAACAAATTAGAAATGCCGCCATGAAGACTCAACTCTCGACGAATGAAATCCGATGAGAAGTGCTCACAGAACCGAACCTGTGATAGTGAGATGTGTCTTAAATTCGCTGATGACATAAAACCCTCAGGCCTTTTTTATCCGAATTCGGAGTCGGACTGGACAAGGCGGAACTCGGTCGCCAAACTAAGCGGCTCGAATTTTAGCGGGTGTGTAGATCAGTTGGTTAGATCGCAGCTCTGATAAAGCTGAGGTCGGAGGTTCGAGTCCTCCCACACCCACTCTGACATTTTGGTTTAACGCCAAGTGTCGAATTCGGGGACGTAGCTCAATTGGGAGAGCGCCGCCCTTGCAAGGCGGAGGTTGTCGGTTCGAGCCCGATCGTCTCCACTGGGACTGATTCTAAAAAAAGAAGACTCAGACGGTTGACGGACAGCAGTGTCCACGATACTCTACCCGCTCGCGAAATTGAGGTTTCGACCACAACGACGCGAAAACGATCTTTGACAATTTGAAAAAGTCTAAGTGGCATCTAAATTGCGTTTTCTCGCAGTGGGATGTGTTGGACGACTCTACGAGTTCTTGAGTCGATCCTCGTAACGGCCCTTGTGGTCAATACAACACTCATCACTGCAGCGTAAATCGTTAAATGTTTAATACAGAGGAACGGCCAACTGGCCGTGAATCTTTGTGGTCAAGCATATAAGGGCGTATGGGGGATGTCTAGGCGTTAGAAGGCGATGAAGGGCGTGGAAGGCTGCGATATGCTTGGGGGAGTTGTCAAACGAGCGTTGATCCCAAGATCCCTGAATTACTGCATGCTGAATACATAGGCATGCAGGGCGAACCCGGAGAACTGAAACATCTAAGTACCCGGAGGAAAAGAAAGCAACAGCGATTCCCTAAGTAGCGGCGAGCGAAACGGGAACAGCCCGCTGATCACAAAAGCCAGAAGAATCCGATGGAATGCGGAACCACAGAGGGTGACAGTCCCGTAATTGAAAGCGAAGATGATCAGCTATATGAGTAGGGCCGGACACGAGAAACCCGGTCTGAACATGGGAGGACCATCTCCCAAGGCTAAATACTCTCTAACGACCGATAGTGAAAAGTAGCGCGAGCGAAAGATGAAAAGCACCCCTTTTAGGGGAGTTAAAAGTACCTGAAACCATACGCTTACAAGCTGTCGGAGCACATTAATGTGTGACGGCGTGCCTTTTGCATAATGATCCGGCGAGTTACCGTCGACGGCCCGGTTAAGACCTTCAAGGTTGGAGCCTCAGCGAAAGCGAGTCTGAATAGGGCGTTATGTCGGCGGCGGTAGACGCGAAACCTGGTGATCTACCCATGGGCAGGTTGAAGCGCGGGTAAGACTGCGTGGAGGACCGAACCCACTTATGTTGAAAAATGAGGGGATGACCTGTGGGGAGGAGTAAAAGTCTAATCAAACCAGGAGATAGCTCGTTCTCTCCGAAATAGCTTTAGGGCTAGCGTTGAGCCACTATCTTACGGGGGTAGAGCTACTGATCTCGGATGGGGCCCTTCCCAGGGTACCCACCGTAGTCAAACTCCGAATACCGTAAGAACTATCTCAGCAGTCAGTCCACGTGGGAGAAGCTGCGTGGTCGAGAGGGAAACAACCCAGATCGCCTGTTAAGGTCCCTAAATCTTTGCTAAGTCACAAAGGATGTCTGAATACTGTGACAGTCGGGATGTTGGCTTAGAAGCAGCCACCATTTAAAAAGTGCGTAATAGCTTACCGATCGAGTATTCATGCACCGATAATGAACGGGAGTTAAGCAAAGTACCGAAACAGCGGATTTGTCTTCGGACAAGTGGTAGGAGAGCGTCCTAGTTGCCTTGAAGTGATACCGTAAGGAGTCATGGAGCGTCTAGGAGTGATTATGCCGGAATGAGTAACGATAAAACAGGTGAGAATCCTGTTCGCCGAAAGCCTAAGGTTTCCTGGGGAAGGTAAATCCGCCCAGGGTTAGTCGGCCCCTTAGTCGAGGCCGAAAGGCGTAGATGATGGGAAGCAGGTTAATATTCCTGCACCGCGTATAGAGGACGTTGTGTGAATCGAGGTCGGGGTGTCGGATATCCCCGTCCCGCAAGGGCGAGTGCATTTGTTCACGAAGCCTCCTGAAGCACAACCAAGAAAAGCCTATACATCAGCGACCGTACTAAAACTGACACAGGTAGGTGGGGCGCGTAGCCTCAGGCGCTCGGGAAAACGCTGGTTAAGGAACTCGGCAAATTGGCCCCGTAACTTCGGGAGAAGGGGTACCATCGCAAGATGGTCACAGCAAATCGGTGGTAGCAACTGTTTACTAAAAACACAGGACTCTGCGAACTCGTAAGAGGATGTATAGAGTCTGACGCCTGCTCGGTGTCGGTAAGTTAAAGAAGAGGGTTAGCTTTCGGGCGAAGCCAGCAACTGAAGCTCCGATAAACGGCGGCCGTAACTATGACGGTCCTAAGGTAGCGAAATTCCTTGTCGGGTAAGTTCCGACCTGCATGAAAGGCGTAACGAGTGAAGCACTGTCTCAAACAGCGACCCGGTGAAATTGTAGTCGTGGTGAAGATGCCACGTACCCGCAGCTAGACGGAAAGACCCCATGAACCTTTACTGCAGGCTGATATTGGGATTAGGCACGTCTTGTGTAGGATAGGTGGGAGGCTCAGATCTTGCGGCGCCAGCCGTAAGTTAGCCATCCTTGAAATACCACCCTGGATCTATTAGGTATCTAACGCCATTCCATGAATCTGGGTGGCGGACACTGTCAGTTGGGCAGTTTGACTGGGGCGGTCTCCTCCCAAAGTGTAACGGAGGAGCTCAAAGGTACCCTCAGCCTGGTTGGCAATCAGGCGTAGAGCGTAAAGGTAGAAGGGTGCTTGACTGTGAGACTAATACGTCGAACAGAAACGAAAGTTGGACTTAGTGATCCGGCGGTTCCGAATGGAAGGGCCGTCGCTCAACAGATAAAAGGTACTCTGGGGATAACAGGCTGATCCCGCCCGAGCGTCCATAGCGGCGGCGGGGTTTGGCACCTCGATGTCGGCTCATCACATCCTGGGGGTGAAGAAGCTCCCAAGGGTTCGGCTGTTCGCCGATTAAAGTGGTACGCGAGCTGGGTTTAAACCGTCGTGAGACAGGTTGGTCCCTATCTGCTGTGGGCGCACGAAACTTGAGGGGTATTCTCTTTAGTACGAGAGGATTTGGAGGGACGTACCTCTGGTGTTCCTGTTGTCACGCCAGTGGCATCGCAGGGTAGCTAAGTACGGTTGTGATAAGCGCTGAAAGCATCTAAGCGCGAAGCCATCCCCAAGATTAGGTTTCGTTGAACTTCGGTTCTGAACTCCCCAGGAAGACTACCTGGTTGATAGGCTGGCTGTGTAAGGCGTGCAAACGTTTAAGCTGACCAGTACTAACGGAGGAATGCTTGACCACTTTGATTGACTGCCACTTGGTTCTTACGTTCCATGTTGTTGACATCAAGTGCGATTTACGAGGTACACGCAATAACAATGTGCCGAGAGATCTCGGACGTTGCGATACACTTAGACTTTTTCACACAGAAGAATGCGGCCTTGCTGGCGCTTCTGTGCATCCCGGTGACTATACCCACAAGGAAACACACGTTCCCATTCCGAACACGACCGTTAAGCTTGCGGGGCCAATGATAGTGCATACTAGTGCGAAAGTAGGTTATTGCCGGGAACATTTTTAAAAGCCAGATCTTAGGATCTGGCTTTTTTTTGCGCGCAGTTTGTTTTGTCGTGGGCGATTGGGTCTTTGACAGCGTTGTGCGGGGATAAGCACCCGCTCACAAATAATCGCACATAATGAATGACCACCCCGTGCTTCAGGTAAGGATGATTCGAAGGTTATTATGTGCGAAAACATATAAGCGACTGCTTATCTCCAGAGCGGGATGCGTTCATGGACGGCAACAGAATCCAAGAGAAGCAGAAAACGCCGTGGTGTCACTCCCAAGGAGCTCCGCGACGAAAGAATCTGCGCTTACGACGTCGCCTAACGGAGATTCTTTCGTCGCTGAGACTCCCTTTGAATGACAAGCAGACGGATTCCTCTGGATTGGCCAGCTGTTCA
>CALFOL010000508.1 GCA_937919915.1 uncultured Planctomycetaceae bacterium | reverse complement strand
TTCTCGGGGCGTCGCATTCGCCGTTTCGCCCAATGGGCCCCACAAAAGACGACATGATCCTGAACGGAGTCACCGTTGAACGACTGGGAGATCGCCGGGCGTTGCTGCAGAGCGTTGATGGGTTTCGCCGCGATGCCGACAACACGCGAACGATGCGCGGAATCGACACTTTCACTCAGCAGGCAATGGGGTTGCTAACGTCTTCCCGGCTGGCGGATGCCCTGGATCTGTCGAAAGAAGACCCGCGAATTGTAGAACGTTATGGAACCGGTGATCCGACGAAGTTCATGGACGGCAATGGTGCTCCTCGAGTGCCGCAAAGCCTGCTCGTCGCACGTCGTCTGATTGAAGCCGGAGCACGCGTGGTTACGCTGAACTATTCTAAATGGGACTGGCACGGCGGAAGCAATAACTCCATCTTCAAACGAGAGGCCGAAGACTTCCCGCATTTCGACAAGTGTGTCAGTGCTCTTGTGGAAGATTTGCACGAGCGTGGTCTCGACAAGGATTGCACCGTGATTGTGTGGGGCGAATTCGGCAGAACGCCCATCATCAGCAATCAGGTTGGCCGAGATCACTGGCCTCGCGTTAACTGCGCACTCATGGCAGGCGGAGGCATGCAAACCGGACAGGTAATCGGGGCAACCGACCGGCTTGGCGGCGAAGCAATATCGCGGCCCGTCACCTTTTCCGAGGTCTATGCGACGCTGTATCGCAACCTTGGGATCGACACGACGTCAACCACAGTCGCGGACCTGAACGGTCGTCCGCAATACCTGCTGGAAGAGAACGCTGAACCTCTGCCAGAACTTGTCTGATGAATCGCCGTTCGCTACAGCACATCCTGCCAAGTCGTGTCCCCGTTGGGCTCGTGGGATACGGCTCAAAGACTTCGTTCGCGGCTACGAGTCAGCTGGAATTGCCGTAATGTTAAAACTATGTTCAATTGTCACTCTATTCGTTATGTCGATTGGTTCTGTCTGCGCGGATGATGACTGGCCGATGTGGCGTCACGATGCCGGCCATTCCGCGGCATCGAACAACGAACTCTCGGACCAGCTTCGACTGCAGTGGTCGCGTGACTTCGGCCAGCGCGAGCAGGTCTGGGACGACCCGCTAAACCACGACCTGATGCCGTACGACAGGATCTTTGAACCTGTCGTCAAAGACGGTCGCATGTTTATCGGATTCAATGATGCCGACAAAGTTGTCGCATTGAACCTGAACAACGGTGACGAACTGTGGACTTTCTACACCGACGGCCCCGTTCGCTTTCCACCTGTCGCATGGAAAGATCGCGTCCTCTGTGTCAGTGACGACGGCCATCTTTATTGTCTGAATGCAGCTGATGGAAGCCTTGTCTGGAAAGTTCGCGGCGGCCCCTCCGACCGCAAACTACTGGGCAACCAGCGAGTTATCTCTGCCTGGCCGGCGCGTGGCGGAGCCGTTGTGGCGGACGACGTCGTGTATTTCGCCGCCAGCATCTGGCCGTTCATGGGGACATTCATTTACGCCATCGACCCAAACGATGGTCGCGTGATCTGGGTGAATGACGCCACGTCTGCCGACTACATAAAGCAGCCACACAGCGCTCCGTCGTTCGGCGGTGTGGCTCCACAAGGCACGCTGGCTGTCACTGGAAATCGATTGCTGGTGCCGGGAGGTCGCAGTGTACCAGCTGTCTTTGACAGGGCGACTGGTGAGCTGAAGTACTTCGAATTCAACGCAGGCGGCAAGGGAAACGGTGGTTCCGTCGTGCTGGCTCACCGTGGTGAATTTTACGTACACACACGACAGCGTGGCGTCCGTGGCCATGACCTTGCTACCGGAAAGAAGACAGCGTTTGTCGTTAACGAACCAGTGCTTACTGACGAGCTTGTCTATTCTGCAATGCTGGTGGATGACACGCCCGTCGTTCAGGCATTCGATGTGCATGACGTCGACGCGAAGACTCAAAAAAAGAAGGTTTGGGAGATCGCGGCTGACGGCCAGGGCGATTTGATCCTGGCCGGAAACAAACTGTACGCCGCTGGAGGAAATTCGATTACGACGATCGCACTCGCTGCAGACAAACGTCAAACCCCGCGCGTTAGTGGATCCATTGCGGTTCAGGGCGAGGTGCAGCGACTACTGGCGGCAAACGGACATCTCGTGGCTGTCACGCTGGAAGGCGGAATACAGGTTTTCGGCACTGGCACCAGAAGCCCGCCGGATACGCGAGAATCCGCAGCAATCGAGTTCTCGAATGAGCACGATGACTTTGCACGGTCGCTGATTCAGGACATCGGTTCAGACAGCGGCTATGTTCTGTGGTACGGTGCTGCGGACCCACATCGCATCGCGGCTGTCCTGAAGCAGTCGGATCTGCACATCGTTGTCGTCAACGATCGGCCGGAAACCGTCGATCACCTCCGGCGTGTTTTCGATTCGGCTGGCTTCTATGGAAAGCGGCTGACTGCTCATGCGGGGACGCCGAAGTCGTTTCAGGCACCGTCATACATCGCGAATGCAGTTATCATCAACGAAGGCGTCGCGGATCGACTCACTTCTGACGCCGAAGAATTGGCAGCCGCGTTTACGAGTGTCCGTCCGTACGGAAGTTCGCTGATCGTACTCCAAAACGGGAAGCCCACGGATGCACTAGCCGCTCGCATCCGCCAAGCTGACCTGGAAAACGCCGAGGTCCGAGTGGTCGAACAGCGGATTCTCGTCACTCGCCAGGGAGCATTGACTGGCGCAGCCGACTGGACTCATCAGTACGGCGATGTTGCCAACACGGTGAAATCAAACGACAGCCGTGTAAAACTGCCACTGGGTGTTCTGTGGTTCGGCGGGAATTCGAACACTGACGTCTTGCCTCGACACGGCCATGGCCCCCCTGAACAGGTCGTCCACGGCAGGCTGTATGTTCAGGGAACAAAGTCGCTCAGCTGTCGTGACGTCTATACCGGCCACGTTGTCTGGCGACGGGAATTTGAAGACCTGGGAACGCACGGAATCTATTTCGACGACACATACACAGACACTCCCCTGGACACGGCTTACAACCAGGTTCACATTCCAGGAGCCAACGGTCGGGGTACGAATTATGTCGTGACCCCTGACGCGATCTATCTCGCCATCGGCAGCGACTGCCTTGTGCTGGATCCCATCACCGGAGAAACGCTTCACGCAATCTCACTGCCGAATGTCGGAGGCGAAAAACGACAGTGGGCATATATCGGCGTTTACGAAAACGTGCTGCTGGCGGGCAACGGATTCGCCAATTACACAGAACGACGCAAACTGGATTTTGAAGAGGCGGACGGCAAGTTAAAGAAGAACTCAAAGGGTTTTGGATCCAAAAGCATCGACCTGTCGGCCAGTGACGGTCTTGTTGCATTCGACAGGCACAGCGGCCAGCAGCTTTGGCAGATCGATGCAAAGCACAGTTTCCTTCACAACGGAATCGTCGCGGGGAATGGCCGCGTGTATTGTCTGGACAAGCTTCCGAAGCCCGTTGAAGAACGGCTTGAACGACGTGGGACGGCAACTCCGGAAACTTATCGAATCGTGGCGTTGGATGTCCAGACGGGTAACGAACTGTGGGAGCGCAACGACACCACCTTCGGCACCTGGCTCAGTTATTCTGCTGATCACGATCTCCTGCTGCAGGCGGGAGCCTCCGCATCCGACCGCCTGTCGTCAGAAGCCGGGGCCGGAATGGCCGTGCGTCATGCGGCTGACGGCAGTATCAAATGGAAAGACGAAAAGCGTGCGTACTCGGGGCCCTGCATTCTGCATGGTGACACGATCATGACGAACGCAAACTCATACAAGCTGTCGGCAGGAGCATTTCAGCTGCTCGACGGTAAGCCGGCACTGACCACAAATCCGCTGACCGGTGCAGAACAGTCCTGGCAGATGTGTCGCGCGTATGGCTGTAACAACATCATCGCCAGTGAAAACATGCTGACCTTCCGTTCGGGTGCCGCGGGATATTACGACCTGACAACTCGCAGCGGCACCGGCAACCTCGGCGGATTCAAGTCCGGCTGCACGTCGAATCTGGTGGTGGCAAATGGAGTCCTCAATGCCCCCGACTACACTCGAACCTGCAGCTGTGCGTATCAGAATCAGACGTCACTGGGCCTGATACACATGCCGGAAATGGAGATGTGGACTGTCAATCACGAAGCTCGTCAGACAACGCCGGACCAGCGCATCGAACGCATCGGCATCAACTTCGGCGCCCCTGGCGACCGCGTGGATGAAAGCGGAACGCTGTGGGTCGAATACCCACATGTTGGTGGCGAACATGCAGATCTGAATATCGAAGTCGATGATTCGGCGGAGTGGTACCGCGACAACAGCCTGAAGTTTTCCGGCGAGGGAATTCCATGGGTCGCAGCTTCCGGTGTGACGAATGCGACACGCATCAGGGTACCGCTGTCCGTTTCTGAACCGGTCGCTGAGGATCTGGTATTCGAGATCTCGAAATCAGCAAACGACGCAGAGGAAGGAAAGGGCGGAGAGGTCGATCTCGGGAGCAGCGATCTCGAACTGGTCAAAGACAAAACCGATCAACTCATTGGCCTCCGCTTTGAGGAGATTGTCATCCCCCGCGGAACCAACATTCGCAGTGCCGCGATTCAATTCACGACAAACGAAACATCCAGCGACACAACGAAACTTGTGCTGCAGGTCGTTGACTCAGGCAATCCGCCAGAGTTCGTCGAAACGCAACACAACATATCGTCTCGACCTTTGGTGCCCACGAAGATCGAATGGAGTCCGAAGCCGTGGATGAAACAGGATGAATCCGGGGAGTCACAGCGAACCCCGGACATAACGGAACTGATTCAGGAGCTGATTAATCGCCCCGACTGGAAGTCCGGCAATGCGATCGCATTCGTCATCAGTGGCGACGGCAAACGAGTGGCTCATTCCGGTGGTAAGAACTCAAAAGGTGCGCGTCTGACCATCGACGCGGATTTCGAACGCCCTCGCCCCGCAGTCAAGCCACTGCAACCGTATGCCCACACGGTCCGGCTGCATTTTTCGGAACCCACTGGCGCGAAGGCCAACGACCGAGTCTTCCATGTCTCACTGCAGGGACATCAAGTCCTGCCGGAACTGGACATTGTCAAAGAGACCGGCGGAACTCAACGCACACTCGTTCGCGAATTCAAGCACGTGATGGTCGGTAATGAATTGACGATCGACCTGGCTCCGCTGCACGGACAAACGATACTAAGCGGCGTCGAAATTTTGCGAGAACGATAGTTATCCGAGACATACAGCAGGAACTCCTGTCGCCTGGGTTGAAAGCACTGAAAGCCCGGATCTCATCGTCACAACATTCAGTAAACTGCTCCAGGGTCAACGGCCCGACCGATGACAAACTGCCGGACTGAAGCTCACTTCAGCGCGGCGGAACGCGTCGAATCTGCTCGACGCTGGCTAGCTGTTTCAGTTCGTTCCGGGCGGATTCGATTTGTTCGAACAGGCATTTCACGTGTTGCAGTTCTGAATTGTGCGGAGCCATCGCCTGCAATGCCATGACGCAGAATCTCCAGTCCACCGCTCCACCGCTGCGTCGATTTCGTTGACCGAAGTCGTTAGGGGGCCAATTAAATGCTCTCTGTCGCAAGCGGCACAGTAATCCAATTCCCCCGCAAGTGGAGAGTAGTCCGGGCAGTCTTCGAAGCAACATCTCATCCAGGTACCTCCAGTCAATATTTGCCAACCGCAGATTCCCCGTTGCCATCTCGAGGGAATCACTGCGACTGAATACTGCACGGCATCAGCCCTGAATGTCCGCAGGGAAAAAAACGATTTCGAACTATTAGGGATCTTAGGACTCTGACGGCGATTTTCACCCGACGATTGTTTCAGATCGCTGTTTCAAGTTGCGCGACCTGTAGGAAATCGCTACGCAAAAAACGCAGCTCGCCTTTTACTCTAGAGGTGATTCAGAATTTTGCGCAATAAAAAAGAACACAGTGAGATGCTTCCCATAAGGTACTGAGTTGACATGTGGTCGGCAACTTGTGATGCATGAGGGTTTCCCCACCTGGGAGGCCTACCTGCGGAGGAAAAACACTGAACAGGCGTTCGGTCAGCGCCTCTCGTCCCGCACTTGGGAGTCAGACTCCAGCGGGATTTCACATTCCGGTTCGAGGCACGGAATGCAGGTGGATTCTTTCGAGGCAACGGAAGAATTCAACAGGGTTTTGATCAGCGAGACACGAATCGCGGTAAGCCGCAACGAAAATTCCGGGGCCCGGAACCATCGCCCCTGCAACGCATAAAAGACAAACGAGTTCCAACCAGAAGTTGCGACTCGTTAAGAAAAGAACTTGTGCTTTTATTGAGGGCGCAGGGACTTGAACCCTGAACCTACCGATTAAAAGTCGACCAGAGCCGTCTGACTGGTGTTCGATCAGCGTCGGCACACTGTAATTCGACTGCTTCCCAAATCGTCACTTGCGGAGACAATGCACGGTTGAACAGCAGTCTGGTTGACACTTGAGGTGACACAACAGCCAGCGACGGCACGCAGTGACGACGGTTACGCCAAGTGTTCTGAGCTGCTGAAATCGTCCGGTTTCACTGGAACGCAGTTGGTTTTGATCGGCGACGCATTGCGCGAAAGCGGGCTGGAGATTCGCCCCACGATTGCGGACTGCTGACGGCGACAGCACTGCCATTCAACGACGGTTTCCAGCCACCCCAGCCGTTGAGCCACGCGGAAAACCTGCCGCTTTCTTCGCTTCCGTTCGCTGCATTGCAACTTGGGCCGTTTCTCGGTATCCCTTACGCCCTGACAAGCCCCCGGAAACCCCGACAATTCGCAGCGAAGCAGCAGGCGACCATCACGGCCAGACCGGGCATTCGAGCCCGTGGACGGCTGGCAGGTGGCGTTCCTTCTGGTCCTGAAAATAGAGCACAATGTTCGAACAAGCGTTTAAGAATATCGACGACGTCCTGTGGAAGGACGCTGGCTGCACCAGCGAACTGGACTACACCGAACAGACGTCCTGGCTGTTGTTTCTGAAGTATCTGGACGCCCTGGAACACGAAAAGGAAATGGAAGCCCAGCTGGACGGGAAGAAATACGTCCACATCATCGACGAGCCCTACCGCTGGGAAAGCTGGGCAGCCCCGAAGGACAAAGACGGCAAGATCGACCACAACACCGCCCTGAGCGGCGACGACCTGCTCGCCTTCGTCAATCAGAAACTGTTCCCGTACCTGCACGCCTTCAAGCAGAAAGCCACCGGGCCGAACACGATCGAATACAAGATTGGCGAAATCTTCGGCGAGATCAAAAACCGCATTCAGAGCGGCTACAACCTGCGGGAAATCATCGACCACATCGACGAACTTCGCTTTCAGTCTCAGTCTGAGAAGCATGAGCTGTCCCACCTGTACGAAGCCAAAATCAAAAACATGGGCAACGCCGGGCGGAACGGCGGCGAATACTACACCCCGCGACCGCTGATTAGAGCCATTGTGACAGTCGTGAATCCGAAGATTGGCGAAACCATCTACGACGGGGCCGTCGGTTCGGCGGGCTTTCTGTGCGAAGCCTTCGAATACCTGAAGCAGACCAACCCCAAACGCACCACAAAACAGGACCGCACACTGCAGGAACGGACGTTCTACGCCAAGGAAAAGAAATCGCTGGCCTATGTCATCGCCATCATGAACATGATTCTGCACGGCATCGAAGCCCCGAACATCATCCACACCAACACGCTGACCGAGAATCTCGACGACATTCAGGAAAAAGACCGCTACCACATCGTCGTGGCCAATCCGCCGTTTGGTGGCAAGGAACGCAAAGAGGTCCAGCAGAACTTTCCCATCCGCACGGGGGAAACCGCGTTCCTGTTCCTGCAGCACTTCATCAAGATCCTGAAGGCTGGCGGACGGGCGGGCATCGTGATTAAGAACACGTTCCTGTCGAACACGGACAACGCCTCGATGGGAATTCGAAAGCTGCTGCTGGAAAGCTGCAACCTACACACCGTTCTGGATTGCCCCGGCGGCACGTTTCTGGGGGCCGGAGTGAAAACGGTCGTGCTGTTCTTCGAGAAAGGATCGGC
>CALFOL010000507.1 GCA_937919915.1 uncultured Planctomycetaceae bacterium | reverse complement strand
TGTTGTGAACGGGACTCGCTCGCGGGAGCAAGCTTTCTTCGATGGAAACGCGTGCTCGGCGGCCATAAGTCAGCGTGTAATCGAACACTGAAGCTTGTCGATGTTGCTGCCGCCAGACGGTGCATCCGCCCCACGTCCACGTTCTGGAGAACGCAGCTACAAATGGACAACCACACGCCAATTTGCTTACTCGCCCTGGACGGCGTCCACGTAACGCGCTGGTGAAGCGACGAACTTCTTCAATTGTACTGGACTGCTGGTAAACCAAAGTTTGCCTCGGAACATCGCTGCGTACTCGAGACGTCCTTCGGCAACCTGGCCATTATCCGCCAGGGTCACAGGACAAGCACCGTCTTTCATTGGCCAGTATTTTTCTGGTTGAGCATGGAACTTCTGCATTTGCTGCTGACTGCTGAAGTGCAGCGTCTTCCCGCGATAATTCATCGCGAACTGCGGCTGCCCGTTGATCAGCGAACGCGTCTCGTTCACGCCAGGCAAACACAGTCCGCCAAACGATGGTTCAACATATACAGCCGGCGCTGCCACTTTCTGCGAAACGTCGAACGGGTTGTCGGCCGTCATTTTCGGGCTCGAAACTGGCCGAACGGGTGTAGGTGACGGGTTCGACGCAACGTGTGACGGCTCAGGCGCGACGGGCTGGTTCTTTGCCAGGGTTGTGTTCAGGATCGGCAGCAACTTGTCTTCTGTTTGATAGCCGGAAATTCGCTCCAGGATCACCATCTCAGGCGACACGATCAGAATCGCCGGCAGGCCGCTGATCTTCAGATGCTTGACCAAAGCCTGGTACTTGTCAGCGTCGACCAGGACAGGCACAAACTGTTGGTTAACAAGATCAGCCACAGCCGGACGTGCGAAGGTTTCGCGTTCCATCTTTTTGCAATAGCCGCACCAGTCTGCCGTAAACTTCAACAGGACTAATCTGCCTGACTCGTTCGCCGACTTGAGTGCCGGTTCGACATCCGTCAGCCAGTTGACATGAGCCGCCTGACACGCGGTGGACGCCAGCAACAGGAGCAATACGGTTGTGAAACGCAGCGTTATAAAGATTCGTTGCATAGCGAGCTTACTTCGTCCATGAAGAACTGATTCAGTCGGCGTGCGGCTGGGGCATAGCTTTCTGCTGTGGTTATTCCGCAATGCATGGCCGAAAACTGGCTGTCGACCAAGCGGTCATCTCCAGTCTCAGATCGGCGGCAGAGTTTATCGGCTGTGATGATTTGGGGAGATTTACGGGTCAACTGCGCCGGTGCGTATGGGGGCTCACGCTGGCCAACGGGTGATTCGGCAAAATCTACTACTGAACGCGTGATTTCGGCAAGACTAATACTCATTACAGCCTAATCGCCGTAAATTTCAGGCTCCAGCGAATTCGTTCACGCCAGGCACCCAAAGCATTAACCGGGCGTCGCCCCACGGCCGCCAATAGAGAGTTTCCACACTTTGCAATCAAAATCGAATTCACTCAGGCCCAAACTGATGCGACAAAAAACACTGTTGGTTGTCCGACACGCAAAGTCCTGCTGGTTGGACGACAGTCTCGACGATATCGATCGTCCACTGAATCCACGCGGCATCGCAAACGCTCCCGAGATGGGACAACGGTTGCTGCAGCGAAAACACGTTCCGGATCGGATTATCAGTAGCGCGGCCGTCCGAGCTTTCGCGACAGCGGCTGCGATCGCGGCGAAACTCGACTATCCGAAAGATGACATTTTCGTCGCCGACAACTTGTATCATGGCAGCAAGGATGATGTTCTGGGCGTTATCGAAGCACTGTCAGAAGAAATCCACACCGTGATGATCGTGCTTCATAATCCCACGATCACCGAACTGGCGAATCACGCTGCGGCAGAGGAAATCGACAATGTCCCCACCTGTGGCGTATTGCTGATCGAAGCTGCGACGTGGGCTGGTTTTCGCGAGGACGGCACGCTCATAGATTTCGACTATCCGAAACGGCCACAGGAATGATGATCGTTGCGAACACCGCCGGCTGATCTGTTCAGATTCCCTTGATTCAGGCACACTGTACTGGCCGTTCGTGTCGTGCAGCAACGGAGCTTTAAGGATTCGCGTTTTTCGCAGGCCCCAGTCACTAATGCGACGTCTGATACAAATTCCGCTACTGCTGCTGGCGATCGTGCTGGTTGGAGCTGTCGGCCTGCAGCTGCTGACGGGACAACCGTTGCTTCAGTGTTTTTATCAGGCTTTCATTCTGTTGGCGACCGTTGGTTCGCAGGAACCCAGCCCGCTGAATGACGCGACGATGTTGTTCGTGATCGCCTACTTATCCTGTGGGTTGGGTATCTTTGCTTATAGCGCGTTTCAGTTTGGGCAGATTCTGGTCAACGCGGATTTTCAGGCTGTTTTGGAGCGACGTCGAATGGAACGAGAAATCAGCAAACTACAGGACCACTTTCTGATTTGCGGCTACGGTCGGATGGGGCAGGAATTGGCCGGCTATCTGGCTCATCGAAAGCAGCAATTTGTGATCATTGACCAGGACGCCGAACTGTTTAGGTCCCAGATGAGCGAGGCTGGTTGGCTCTTCACGGTTGGTGATGCGACTCAGGACGAAGTTCTGCGACGCGCTGGCATTGAACGCGCTCGAGCTCTCACAACGGTGTTGCCGACAGACGCTGACAACATCTACGTAGTACTTTCAGCTCGGTTGCTGTCGGCGAATTTACAGATCGTGGCTCGTGCAGGGGATGATCGAGCGACTCAGAAAATGATGCTGGCTGGAGCCACACGGGTAATCAATCCGCTGTCCTCGGGAGCAATCAGGATGGCTCGGTTTATGCTGTCGCCAAGTATCGAAAATTTCGTCGAAGTGGCAGACAGCGACGGGGTCGATTGGGAAATCGCGGACGTGCATGTGCCGGTCAATTCACCAATGGTGCATCAAAAGCTAAAGGATACAAACATTCGGGAAGCCGGGATTATGCTGTTGGGTGTCCGTCGCGAGAGCGGTGAAAAGTTTTTTCCGCCGCCCGGCGATCTGACCATCAATGCGGGCGACAACCTCTTCGCGTTTGGCAGTTCCGAAAACCTTGGACGACTAACGGCGTTGATCGAACGGGAAGTGTGAGCGACGGATCGAGGTCCGCAGGAACCGCGGCTGCTGTTGTCGCCTCAGTCACGGGCGATGGTGCCGAACAGCGTATCGCGAGAAATATCCTGCCGGAGTAATTCCACTCGACCAAGAAACTGTTGTTTCTCCGCGACGCGTTGTAGCCGCATCAGGGGTCTGGTGAAATCGGCGCTGGCTTCGCCCGTGCTGTCTGCCTCTCTTTGAATTGCGTTGGACAGCCACTGCCCGAAACGCTTCAGCAACGGGTCTTCCGCCGAAACGAACGCTTGCGCTGAGCCCGGATTTCCCTGTCGCGCACACCGGCCGACTAACTGCCGGTCCATCCGCCCGGACAACTGGCATTCGGCAACGATCACATGCAG
>CALFOL010000506.1 GCA_937919915.1 uncultured Planctomycetaceae bacterium | reverse complement strand
AATAGTTTTCAGATTCCGAAACTCTTCGACGAGTACTTCCATGACCAGACTTTCAAGCAACCGTGCGAACGGATTGGCAGGCCCGATTCATCCGTCAACGACGACTTCACAGCCCTTTCACCAGCTTAGCAAAATTACCCAGAATGCGCGCCCCATCTGGGCTCCTGCCATGACCTGTTCGATATTCTTGTAAACGCCGGGCACTTCGTCGGCACCTGCAGTGAGAACTCGGATGCCGAGTTTCTCAAGGTTCTTCTGAGTCGCTCGGAAGTTGAAGGTTTCCTTCGCCTTCTTCCGCGACATCATTCGCCCGGCTCCATGTGCGGCGGAGTTCAGGCTTTCCGGATGACCGAGGCCTCGGACCACAAACGCCGGGGCAGCCATCGAACCGGGTATCACACCCAACACGCCTTTGCCAGCAGGCGTCGCACCTTTGCGGTGCACCACGATTTCCTTGCCGTTGTGAACTTCTTTCCACGCAAAGTTGTGGTGGTTCTCAACGTCCTGCAGGACGCGAGCTCCCAACAGACGCGTCACCTGGCGATGGATCACATCGTGATTGGCGGCCGCGTAGTCGCCCATCAGATTCATCGCGTCCCAGTATTCCTGGCCCTCGGACGAGTTGATGTCCAGCCATGCCAGCTGCCCCATGTTCGCGTATTGTCGAGGCAACATTCGACGGGCGATATTGGAATAGGTTGAACACACGGCTGCCCCGGAGCCGCGGCTGCCACTGTGGCTCAGCAGGGCGACGTATTCGCCCGGCTCGAGGTCCAGATCAGGGGCGGTGTCTGTTAGCGTGAAGACGCCGAATTCGACGAAATGGTTGCCGGAACCGGATGTTCCTAATTGCCTGCGAGCTTTGTTCTTGTTCTCTCGCGTGATCCGAGACACGTTCCAGTCTGCGTCCATCACCGCATGGTCCTGCGGTTTTTCATGCACGCAGCCGACCCCGAAACGCGTGCCGTTTTCCAGAGCACTGCGGTAATGGTCGAACTGTTTTATCATCGAAGCGACCGGCATGTCCAGGACCGACAGTTTCATGCGGCACGCAATGTCGACTCCCACAGCATACGGCACGACATGACCTTCCAGCCCCAGGACTCCACCGATCGGCAGGCCGTAACCGATATGAGCGTCCGGCATCAGCGCCGCACCGACGGCCGACGGAATTTGACACGCGTTTTCCATTTGCCGGTACGCGCCATCATCGATGTTCTGTCCCCACGTGCGATACGTGATGGGTTCATAGTCGGACGGTGCGACTTCGCTCAACAGGTCTTTCGCCAGCGCCTCAAACACGGGATCACCGACAAACAATTCCGGATTCTCCGAAACCTGAATGATGCGTTGCTTGATCTGACTCCTTGAAAACTCACGCCCCGCGGACAATTCCTGCACGGCAGCAATCGCATACTTCGCGCTGTGTCGAGGGATTCCGAGTTTTTCTAATTGACGAGCGTTCATAGCGCACACCTGACACTCATTTGCGGAAGCAGGTTCGCGCGCTGCGAACGGACATCCGCGTGCAGCGCCGACTAATCGTCCAGGCTGTCTGCCAGACCGGAATCCTTCAGAAAGCGGTTCTGAAATTCAGCATCAGGCAGCAGACACGGATGCTTATACTGATCCGGACTGCCGCCGCTTGTCGTCAGCCGACTGTGAGTAAACTTCTGCCAGGCCTGCGAAGGAATTCTCTCGCAATTCAGGTTCGCCAGACGGCCGGAACTACGCTTCTCGTCGTACTCACAGTTGCGTTGCCGAAGCAGATCATCAACCGCGGACGCCAGGCGAGACAAATTCTCAGACTGCGCGGTGGCTTCGTCACATGAGACATACAGCCGATAGCCGGGCGGATTGCCCCATACGGGAGTTAACGTAAATTGCAGCACCTCAGCCTGCTGAGTTGCCGACGCCTGCCGCACAGATTCCACGACCTGTGACTCGGTGATTTTCTCTCCCGTGATGCTGGAAACATGAGCCCCTTTGTGACGGAACTCAAGCAGCGGGGTCGTCCCATGAAATCCGGTACACCGCACGACATCGCAAATATTGTAGCGGTATAGTCCGGAGGACGTTGTCAGCAGAATGTAGTAGTTCTGGTCACGTTGTAACTCATGAGCCAGGAGTGTGATCGGGGTAGCAGACTCAGCTTCAGCAACCGGGACGAATTCAAAGAAGTGCGATTCGATATCCAGCAGGCCTGATGGAGTGTTGTCGGAAAAAGGAATCGTCATTCGCCCTTCGCTGGCATGCAGTCCGTGATCACGAATCGGAACTTCTCCAAACCGCTTACGGAGTTCCGGAAGATACGCGCCAGCGCTGCCTCCTGTCCAGACTCCCAGCACCGACAACTGTTGCCAGCACTGTTGTGGATCGAGTCGTCCATGTGACTCCATAATCTGTTCGAGTTCCCAGGCACGCGTTGCATCCGGGCGCAAACGCCTCTTCAGTTCCTCGGCAACATCAACCGGTATTGCGTCGCGGGTTAACGTACCATCGTGAATGTCCTTGATCAGTGCAGCAGCGCTGTCCGTGGCCGAGGCGGACAGCATCAGCAATGTGCTGGGATTTGCCGTCACCAACATGCCGACCCACGGATCCGCGAACGCAAACCGGGCCACGGTATATCGCTTGGCCGCTGAATCGTCGATGCGCGACACTGCACCCGGCACGGTATAAAGTTTGCGAACAATCCGTCGCTGCATGGCAGTCACCAGGCCGCTGATGTTTCCGCAGGGCGTCCCGTCAGCAGTCGTCGTTTGTTGATGATTGCTGGTAATCTGCACCATTCGCAACTGCTTCAGGCGATGATGCGTTTGCTGCGTAGCAATGCCCCAGTACTGCCACCCTCGACGGTAATCATGGATGAACTGATCAGTAATCGGAATCAGTTTTGGTTGCGACGTCGTACCACTGGTGGTCGCATACATCAACAGCTTGTTGCCGCTGCCCAGCAGGGCGGAATGGTCGCCCGACTGCATCTGATTAATGTAAGGGCGAAACGTTTCGTAATCCGAGATTGCGATCTGGCGAGAGAACTCGTCCGAGGTAAGACCTGCCTGCAGTTTGTGGTCCTGCGAGAATCGACTATCTGCATTCAGCTGCAGCAGACGCTGCAAAGTCGCGGCCTGGGTTTCTCGGCACGACGTTTCTGCCGAGTTTCGAAAGCGATCCTTTGCGCGAATAATCGGACGACGAAACAGCCCACCAATCAGCGAACGAATTCTGTTACGAAGCGGAATGGAAGCCATGCAGGCAATCTTATAAAAGCTGATGACTGTGATCTAAGCAGTCGCTTATATGTTTTCGCACATAATAACCTTCGGATCATCCTTACCTGAAGCACGGGGTGGTCATTCATTATGTGCGATTATTTGTGAGCGGGTGCTTACGGTGATTCATCGGCAATTTTCACGTAGATCGCCTCTGCTTGTTGGTAGGCTTTTTCAGCAACTTCACGTTCCGCTTCCCGAATGCCGCGTTTCTTCGAATTCCAGCAGGTTTTGACCGCTTCAACGCACCATTCTGCGCTTTTTCGGCTGGCTCGGATTGGCTTGTCGGCCACGTGCACAAAAACCGGGTTCGTGTGGACGGACGGCAGAATCCGCACGGCCACCCACGACGACTTGTCAATATCGACGGGGACCTCGAAATCTTTCACACTACCGTCAGCCGTCAGAACTCTGGTGGCAACGACTTCCCCGTTAACGATCACTTCGACTGGAACCGTACGAGTGTCGTCGATCCGGCAGCGTTCGATATGCCAATACGGCTTGTCATCCAGCCGGCGTTTCCGCACGTTCTGTGTGTATTCGGTCTGTTGAGCTTCAAGTAACGCAGTGGCATCAAACGTCACTTTGACCGTGCCCGGTGCTGCCAGATCAAGTCGGCTGCTGGCGGCGTCCTTAGCCGCTTTCTGTCCGACGCCAAGGCCGTTGATTTTGAAGTCAAGAATGTGACTCAGGCCATCACCACAATAGCTGCGACCGTTCTTCAAACCTTCGATCCAGTTGTTGAAGTTCAGCGGCTCATTGTCATCCAGTTGCACATAGATTCGCCCCAGACCGACACGATCGCCATAGATACACGGGAAGTCTGTTTCTCCGCTGATCCGACTGGTCATGCCGCAATTCAGTGTGTGATACCAGATGTTAAGCTCCCAGATTGCGGGTGTGTCGACTGCGGAAATGAAATCGCAGACCCCGTGAGCCGCCGTCACCACATATTCATTGGCGCCGATGCCGTCGAACGGTGGCATGGCGTAATCGGGCAACGTTGAAGCAGCCTTACCGCTCCATTCGTTGGGTGCTCCACCCCATTTGCGGTCGGGAAATTTACGGCTGCCGTCCGGCATCACATCGGGCAACGCCAGCCCCCAGCCACTATGACTATAACCCACAACGCCGCCTTGATCCTTGCCCCACTTCAACACTGGCAAAGTCCAGCTCGGCCATTCTTCGATCGTGGTTGTTCCGGGGTAATCGTCCTCCTTCAGCTTCAACAGACACAGGTGTCCGGCATGAGACGAGGGAAATCCGCTGACTTCAACGTCGTAGCGCATCAGGTATCGTGACGACGACAACCGAGACACTTCGCCTTCGAAGAACTGCTTCTGTGTGTACCAGCACGGCCCCCAGCTTAAGACGCATCCGACGTTCAGGTCTTCCCCCAGAATGTGCCGCATCATGTCTTCCGGGCCGACGCCTTCTGTGGGGCTGTCATAATGAGCACATCCCGCGGCATGCACGTGATGGTCGCCCGAATACCATTTGCGTTCCGCGATATGAATCCAACGTTTCAGCGCTATGTTCACCGTGTGCTGTTTGGCCTGCGGCACGACCAAGTTCAAGTCCAGCGGCAGGTATTCGGGGCCCCGCGTCACAGCGACATTGTATGTTCCGGGCGGAAGCATGACGGTTTCGCCATCGTGGCGATAAACCTGTTGATGAAAGAAGAAATCCGGCGCCAGCCGCTTGGCCGGATTCGGATACACAAGCCCCTGGCTGTCACGAATCACGAACGCCGCCGTCGTGGGCTCGCCATCGACGTCTTTGATGTTCAGCTTCACTTCAACCGCGGGCAGACAATCGAACAGAATCGGCAGAGCATTACGAAAGCCGATATCCTGCGTGCCCGCTCCGATGTTAAACGCCAGCGATGCTTCGCGTTTCCCGGCGTCCCGGCTGTAGATCAGCACGACACGGTATTCGACTTCCAGCCCCGATAGTTGGGCCTTCAACGGCTCACGTTTTAGCAGTGACACATCGAGCCAGCGGTTGGACACATCGGACGGATCCACCAGTTGCTCATCCGTCCGCGGTTTTTGGCGAGCGCCTTTCCCTTTTTGGTAGACCGGTGCGGCGTTGGGACTTTCGACTTTTAGTTCCGGATTGATGCCAGCCTGGTTGTGCACTTTTACTAGAAACGAACGCCACCCCTGTTGCATCAGTTGTTTGGCCACGGGCCCCTCCGTCACCTTGACACGACTTTCAGCATTGATGTCGATCTGAGCCAGGCAGAGCGGATCAAGCACCGCCTGGATGGCTTTCACACTCGCGGCCGGATCCGCGAGCGTCTGCGACTCTTGCAGCGCAAGCAGTGTTTCAGGCTGCAGCGGAGATCCGGAAAACTGCAGCGCTTCGGCGAGTCGTTGGGTGGCCGCAACCAGCGGTTGGTGTTCGACGCTCGAAACGATACGAAGTTCGTTCGTCTGGCCCTGGCTGTTGACGCACGAAACGAGTGCTATGAAGCACAGAAGGCTGAGTCGTCGCATAGCTGGTCTCACGCGGAAGGGAGGACGGGCAGATGTAATGCTCTGATCATCCAATGAAATGCGTGAAGTTTCTACTAACTGCGTCTATGTCGCCCAGGAAAGGCGGCTCGATCTTCTGTAGAAACGTTTTCGATCGCAGATCACCGGTGGCGCGGATTCCTACCTGTTAGCGCCTCGGCAGGAATCCTTTCGTTTAACGCCGCATGCCAAATAACTTGTGCCGAGGGGCTTAGGTCATCCCGTGCAGCGACACATCAAACCGGCGGAACGCAGCGACGACGCTTCCAACAGCCGCGGTAGCAAGGCCGCTGATACCGAGCAACAGTCCCGCGCCGAACACGGACCGTGAGGAATTCAGTCCGATTCCTTCAGCGATCGCAGCAGCTATTGGAGCCCACAGGAAGATTGCTCCGGCGAATAATGCCAGCAAAACGGACTTGCCAGTGAACTTCAGCACGGTTCGCAGGAACGCCTCAAGGCCTTCCTGAGTTGGTCGATGTGGATCCAGTCGAAACGTCAGGTTGTCCAATGCGACAAACAGAATCGTCAATGGCAGACTGAGCGCCGTCGCGGCCAGGATCAAAGACCAATCGATCGAGCGATACATTCCAGCGGCCAGAAAAACGGCACCCTGAAACAGAACCGCCATCGTTACCGGAACCGCTAACTGTCCGAGGACAACGCGCGTCGGTGTCATGGGAAGTTGCTTCAGGAGGCACAGATGATCGCTGTCCAGGCGAAAGTCGAACTTGATCGCTTCCGGCAGCAACACAAATGTGTAGAACAACGCTCCGCTGACAACCAACAAAAACGCAACCACCGGATTTGCGACAGTGACCAGCGAAGGGCTCAATAGTAATGCCGGGATGGCCATAGAAATCAGCAGGCTGCCACGAAATCGCATCGCACTCCGATACTGTCGCCAGACAAGAGGACCGCAGCACGGAATCCCTGGCAATAACGAAGTCTCGTGACTCGCATTGTCAGCGATTCTTTCAACGCCACCGGGACCGCCCCAAAGTGCGCGTTCGCGTTGAAGCAGCGTGCGTCGCCAAACTGATTCCAGCACCATGACCAGCCATGCCATAGCAACCAATGTCAGCGTCATGGCGGTGATCTTGCCACTCAACGATACAATGGTGCCTTGCGCCGCAATGACATCGGCAGCCCAGAGGAACGGCACCGCAAAAATCGCCACGACTTCGTTTTGCAGCAACGAATCGATGTAGTGAGAACCCTGTTGTGTTCGAGCCTGCGCGATAATTTCGACTGTTGAGGTGCCCGTTGCTGTCGAAACTTCCGGAGGTTGGCAGACGAACGCCAGCAGGCCACTCATCAGTACCACGATAACGCCGATAGGCGGTGTTGCTCAGACAGCATGTACCGATATCCATGACCATTCGAAATAGCTCCAAACCCACCAGAGCCAGTATCAGGCCGATGGGGCTGCACCACGACAGATCCGGCAGCAGCACAAAGATCGTCAACAGGGCTTTCGGCAACGTTGCCGTAAGAATCAAAACGAAGCGGTAGGCCAGCTGTTCGCGAACCGAAAACGGTCCACCCACGATCAATGCCGCCTCTTCGTCAGACCATTCGATCGCGGATTCCGGCCGCTTCCACGCGACACGCACAACGTGCCACAGGAACCAGGCAAATAACGGCACCGCCACCCAGCGTCTGAAAACATCGGGGGCATACGGGTCTCGCAACAACATGCTGGCGACGGTTTGCCCCGTCCAGACGATCGCCAACACCAACACCAACAGCGACAGCAGCGTTCTGCGCGGCGTTGAAAATGCCGATCGCATTCGCCGCGATCGGGCTCGAACGTTTGCTTTCAGAAGTGTTAACAGTGCTGTTTGCATTGGACTGAGTACGTAGTTCGCAAAAGGAAATTCCACCGTTAAACTCGGTGCCAGCGGCGAGACTGCCCGGGACGTTCCTCGCCATTTGCATCGGGTTAAACGAACCAAAACGAGGGACCTGACATGAGGCCCGATCAGACCGGAACAGCGTCCTGTCGTTCGGTGGCTGCGAAGAAGACGTCTTCCAGGCTGAAGTCTTCGTCCGCTGATCCAAACTTCTGACGGAACTCCGTAACCGTTCCAAAGAATCCCTGTTGTCCCTGATCCAGCATCAATATCTGACTGCAGATGTCTTCCACCATAGCCAGCAAATGAGAACTGATCAGCACGCCCGCACCCGCGGCGGCTCGATTAATGATCGTCCGTTTCAGCGTCCGAATTCCCATCGGATCGAGTCCCGTTAACGGTTCGTCAAACAGCAGGGCAACCGGGTCGTACAGGTAGGCACAGCAGATGGCGAGTTTCTGACGCATGCCTCGAGAGAGATCCTTGGTGGCTGTGTTGCGTTTTCCGGTCAGCTCAAATTGCTGCAGCAGCGAGTTGGCTTTTTGATCTGCGTCGGAAACGTGGAACGCGGCAGCAGTAAACGCCAGGTGATCTGCGACCGTCAGATTCGGAAACAGCTTCGGGTCGTCAGCCACGTACGCCAACCGCTGCTTAACGGCGACAGGGTCTGTTTCGAGATCAAATCCAGCCACCTGCAGCTGTCCGCTGGTCGGAGGAATGATCGCCGACAGAGCGCGCATGGTCGTTGTCTTGCCAGCACCGTTCGGGCCGATAACCCCGATAATCTGTCCCGGCTGAACCTGAAACGAGATCCCCTTCACTGCGGGCACGCCTTCGTAGGCTTTGTGGAAATCGGTCACAGACAGAACGGGGGACATGGCGAATGATCCTGAAGTGTGTTGTACAACGAGCGGATTCGCAGGATATCAACGGACGTTCCCGACCGACCGATCGCTCGCAAGGCTCGCGGACCTGCCGAAAACTTAGCTCACAGGATCCGGTGCGTCGGGCAAAAAGTGCAGTAAATCTGAGGCCGAAAGGTGGAATGCAGCCGCCGTGGCCGGTAAAAGCAGGCCTTGGAGCAGTTTACTTATTGTTGTGAACGGTCCTCGCTCGCGGGAGCAGGCTGTCTTCGATCGAAACGCGTGCCCCACAGCCACAAGTCAGCGTAATACGCTGTAAATCGTTAGTCACCGGAGAGTTCTGATGCTGGAAATTGAAACGCTGCTCGAAAACTACGCCAACGGTCCTGCACTGCTGCGAAACTCGTTCACCGGGCTGACGAGTACTGAACTGGATGCCACACCGATTCCGGGGAAGTGGTCGATCCGACAGGTCGTGTGCCACATCGCCGATTTCGAGCCCGTGAATGCCACTCGCATGAAGCGAATCATCGCGGAAGATAACCCCACGCTGCTGGGCAGCGACGAAAACCATTTCGCTGCAAGACTGGCCTACAGCCAGCGAGACATCGAAGAAGATATGGTTATCATCGAATTGACAGTGTCACAAATGCTGAAGATCCTGAAGCACTGCGACATCGAAGACTTTCAGCGTACCGGCGTGCATTCTGAAGCCGGTCCGATGACGCTTGAGGCGATGCTGGAACGCACGATTAACCACATCCCGCACCATGTGGCCTTCATCAACGAAAAGCGGACCGCACTGGAAAACCAGCCATCACCGGGACCGTGACGGCTACGTGGATCCACTGGCAATCGACTGCGGGCTGTTGTATCTTCCCGACAGCAGTGATTGGCCCGACGTGAACGTTTTGATACTGAAAGTAGAACTGTGGTTTTTCGATCAATTTTTGCTGCGGCTGCCGTCTGCTGTGCTGTCGATCCCGTGTCGGCTCAGCAGTACATCAATTTGCTGGAAGGCGAGAACGTGAATCGCCACTGGATGAAACCGAATGGAAGTGATGTGACCGCGGGCTGGACCTTTGAGCCCGGCAATGTGTTGCGTTTAAAGAGTTCAGGCAACATGGTGACGCGCGAACAGTACGGTGACTTTGAACTGTGGTTTGAGTTCAAGGTGGCAGCCAAGGGCAACAGTGGCATTAAATATCGAGTAAAGCAGTACGGGAACAACTGGCTGGGATTAGAATATCAGGTGCTGGATGACGCGGCGTTTCCGAAGCTGACTCGCGCACACCTGACTGGATCGTTGTATGATCTTGTGGATCCGATTCCTGCAGTGACACGATTACGTCCTGATGGCGAATTCAACGTCGGGAAAGTTAGAATCCAAAACCAACGCGCCCAGCACTGGGTGAACGGACAGTTGATGATTGATGCTCCATTGTCCGGTCCGTCGTGGAAGAGTTATGTCGCGAACAGCAAATTCAGACAACACGACGGTTTTGGTGAGAATTTGCTGGGGCACATTATGCTGACCGACCACAAGAGCGAAACGTGGTATCGCAATGTCTTTCTTCGTCGTCTGGGTTGCTCAACGACTTGTGGTACCGTTTGTGTAGATCGATCTAAAGGTTCGCAGTGAGCTTATAGCAGGCGAGTGATAATTTTTTCTCCAACTACCTGTTACAACGAAATCCAGCGATGACTGACACAGTGAAACCGATTGCTGAAGGTTATGAAGGCGTCATTCCTTATCTTGTGATTCGAGGCGCGTCTGAGGCGATTGATTTCTACAAGACAGTGTTTGCCGCAGAAGAAGTGCAACGACTGGCGGCTCCTGATGGTTCGATCGGACACGCGGAGCTGCGACTGGCCGGCCGACCGCTGATGTTGGCGGACGAAGTGCCGGATCTGGACATCAAGGCGCCTCCCACGATTGGCGGATCAGGCACAGGATTGATGGTTTACTGTCCCGATGCTGATGCCGTGTTTCAGGCCGCGATTGCCGCCGGAGCCGTCGCGTTCAAACCGATTTGCCAGCAATTCTACGGAGAACGCAGCGGTACATTCGACGACCCTTTTGGCCACCGATGGACCGTGTGCAGCCGCACTGAAAACTACAGTCACGCCGAAGTCAAAGAACGCTTCGACGAGCTGTACGGGGATGATTAACGCGAATCCGCGACAGCGTATTACGCTGAGTTGTGGCTGCGGGGCACGCGTTTCGATCGAAAACAGTTTGCTCCCGCCAGCGAATGCCGTTCACGACAATAAGCAAACTGCTCTCGGCGGAGTTGACCGGAAGCCGATCTTATTGAAGCGAATCGGTTTCTTCAATCGAACGACGTGTTCCGCAACCGATCGTCAATCCCGGGACTGTTTCGACAGCTTCTCCAGATCCGCGAGCTTCTTGTCAACCGTGAGTAAGTAATCCTGCTGAGTGCGGTAAGCGGCGGTTCGCTCGTCGTTGGTTTTTTTGAAGGCGGGATCGTTGCTCGCTGCCTCACGTGCGGCCTTCTTTGCGGCGTTGATTGCTTCGTCCGTTACGAAGAGTTGAGGATAGTCTGCCTCCAGCTCCGCCTGCGCGCCTTCGGCGGCGGTTACCAGCTTTTCGTAGGCTTTGGTGTTGGTGAATTTGGTGCGGAGGCGTTCGAGCTCGGCCTTCTTGCGGCTGTTTGGCCAGTCGGCGACTTCCGGCTGTTGGGCGATCAGGAACTCGTCGAGCGCGCGGCTGGCGCGGTGCGTTGCGAACAGGGTTTCCTTGTAGACCGGATCGTCTTCGCGCAGACGTTTACGTTCCTCGGCGATGTGTTTTCGGAACTCTTTGTGAGATCGGTGTACGTCGGGAAACAGCGTCGAACTTCGCTCATCCAGTTCATCGACACGCTTCACCAAAGCTCGATAGGTTTCGTCTCGCTGATAGAACCACTCGTGGGCGTTCGTCTTCATAATCCGGAGCTGCTCTGCCAACGATTTCTCAACGGGGAATTTTCCGATGGCGGCTGAAATGCGGGATCGTACGGCTTCATTCGTCGCGCCCTTCTTCGCTGTCGCAGTGAAGATCTGGACGTTGTCGAATGCCGCCGGGTGTTCATCCACTTGAATCGCGAAATACTGCCGAGCGCGGTCGATCATGGGGTGCTTCGCGTGAGCCAGATGTTCGAAATCGAGATGAGCGATCACTTCGTCGCCGAGAAACTCGACAGTCATCGTGTACCAGCGATCGGCATCGAAGTCATACGCGCACTCGCCGTGGCGATAAGAAAAGTACGGCACAGACCGGTCCACGGCCGTTTGAATGAAAAAGTGATCGGTGCGAATGTGAATCACGGCGTTGTAGCCGCCTCCACTGCCAGTCATCAGGCGGATATCCTTCGCCTTGCCGATCTGAAAGTCGAAGCGGACCACCACGTCTTTATACTCGGCGTCCCGCAGAAAGATCCGCGTGTTTTCTGTCCCGGTGTCGACGCGCTTCAGCACGCCGGCTTCCGCCACCCAGTCTTTCGAATACCACAGCCGACCGCTGACAAGACCGGGTTTGAAGTGATCGCCAAAGTACAGGTTGCGTGGCTCTGTAAGAATCGGTGGCGTGGGCGTGCGAGCTCCGACGTCATCCCGCCAGGCAGCCAGTTTCGTTTTGAGTCTGGTGACGACTTCCGGGTTCTCGTTTGCCAGGTTCCGGGTTTCCGAAACGTCGTCGGCCAGTGAGTAGAGTTCGTCCTCGCCCGTGTCGAAATTCTCGATCAGCTTCCAGTCTCCAACTCGGATCGCGCCGCTGGAAATTCCGCCAAGAAAATGAGGTTTGTCGAGCGGGTAGTGCCAGGCAAGCAGGTCGCGTTCCGGTTTTGCGTTTGGATGCTGCCAGTTTGCCAAGGTCGAAATACCGTCCAACTGTTGCTGAGGATCCGGAGTAACTCCAACGGCTTCGAGTAGCGTTGGATAGAAGTCTGTGTTTACTGTCGGGACGACAGAGACCGTGTTTTTCGCCACTCGCGCGGGCCAGCGGACGATCAGTGGCACGCGGATGCCCCCTTCGTAGAGCTGACTCTTACCGCCACGAAGCGGAGCGTTCGACGTCACGTTTGTCTCTCCCCCGTTGTCGCTGGTGAAAATCACGATCGTGTTCTCGGCGAGCCCCAGTTTTTCCAGTGTCGCAGTGATCTCGCCAATTCCGTGATCGACTGATTCGACCATCGCTGCGAGATGCGGATTGTGATCGGCTGCCCAGTGATGGCCGGGATCGCCTTTTCCCAGTCCTGCGTCTTCGCAAAGGTAGCAGCGGTCTCGGCCGGATTTTCCGGGCATGTGTTTGCTGCGGTACTTTTGGACGAGGTCTGATCGACCATTCAGAATTGTGTGCGGTGCGAAGTGGCTGAGATACAGAAAGAAGGGGATATCCTGATTGCGTTCGATGAATTGCACCGCTTCAAGGTTGAGTCGGTCGGTCAGGTATTCGTTGTCACCAAGCCGGTTTTCTTGAAGGTCAAGCCAGCGAATGGGCTGCGTGCGGAAAACGTAAGGCCAGGTGTTGGCCCCGTTTCCGACACCTTTGACTTCGCTGCCGATGTTCCAATCGAAGCCGTGAACGGACGAACGCACCTCGAATTCCGCGTCGTGATGTTTGTAACCCGTCAGATGCCACTTACCCACCATCCCGGTTGCGTAGCCCGCCTTCTTCAGCATCTCGGGCAGCGTGATATGCACCGTCGACAGAGCGTTAGACGAGTTTGGTCTCAGGTAATCGGTAATGCCCGTTCGTGCCGGTGTCTGCCCCGTTAAGAACGCCGCACGATATGGAGAACAAACCGGAGCCGCGGCATAGGCCTGCGTGAATCACATTCCATCCTGCGCCAGCCGATCGAGATTCGGGGTTTCGTGGAATTCGTTTCCGTAACAGCCGAGTTCAGCCCAGCCCAGATCATCGGCGAGGACGAAGATAATGTTAGGCTGATCAGCAGCGTGCAGCGATGGCAGCGTCGCGATCAGAAGGGCAATGAGGAGGCTGGTACTGAATTTCATTGAAGTCGGTTTCCTTTCAACTGCTGTTCGTCTGTGCATGAGGCGGGACGCTCAAGCTTTTGAAGATCCTGCAGTGTCAGAGAACGTCTATTCCACCTGTTGAGTATTGATTGTCGCTCGCCAGTTGTCGCGAACGATCAGCCAGAACGGCCACCACCAGATAACGTCGTTCAGCGGCAACAACCACAACACGTTGGCAGACACCTGGCCGCGGAACACGGCAACAGTCATGCCGATGGCTCCCAGGAATTTTGCCAGCAGCCCGATCAGAACGATGCCCCAGTGCTGTCGTGGATTCTGTGACGCCAGCCCATAACCAACGGCAAGCAATCCAATAAACAACCCCGTGCCCTTCCACAAGTGAATGTCTCGCGGCACTGTCGCGAATCCATAAACCGTTGCGGACGATTCCGGCAGCGCTATAATGAAGACTGACCACACCGCGCAGTGCATGCAAGACAGCAGCAGAACGACGCGTTGCCACTTCGGCGGTCGTGTGTTTTCGCAATTTATCACGTTGCAGATTTTCCGTCACGCAGCATTTCGACGGCGGCGTTGCGTCCGCACGCCCCCATAACTCCGCCGCCCGGATGAGCAGCGGCTCCACACAGATACAGTCCTGAGATCGGCGTCCGATAGTCGCTCCAACCAGCAACGGGTCTCATGCTGAACAGCTGATGCAGCGGCATCGCCCCCTGAAAAATGTTACCACCGGTTAAACCGTAGACGCGTTCCAGATCTAACGGAGAAAGAATCTGACGGTGCAGTACTGTGTCCGTGATATTCGGTGCGTAGCGAGCGATCTGCTGAATGCAGCTATCGGCGAATGCGTTCTTCGTCGCTTCGTCCCATGTCCCATCGGCCAGTTTGTACGGTGCATACTGGACAAACAGCGACGCCACGTGCTGCCCGGGCGGGGAGATGGTGTCATCAACCGATGTCGGAATCGTCATCTCAACAATCGGACGCCGTGACGGCTGTCCGCCAGCCGCATCGAACCAACCATCTTCCAGATCCTGCATGAGGGCGTTGATATGAATCGTGCCCCGATGCTGCGGACCGACGCTTCCATCGCCTGGCAAGCAGGTGAAATTCGGCAGTTCACTGAGTGCCAGGTTGATCTTCATGCTGGCACTGCTGTAGTCGATGCGATCGACAGCAGCTCGGAACGTCTCCGGCAATTGACCTTCCGAAATCAGACGACGAAACGTCTGATGGGCGTCGATTCCAGAGGCAACGCGGCCAGCGTGAAACGTTTCACCGGTTTCAAGACGCACGCCTGTGGTCACGCCGCTTTCAGTAAGAATTTCGGCGACAGCGGCATCGGTGCGAATTTCTACGCCGGCCTCTTTGGCCGATTTGGCGATGGACTCTGACAGGCCACCCATCCCGCCTTTGACGTATCCCCAGACTCCGCGAGCTCCACCGGACGCTCCCATCACATGATGCAGCAACACGTACGCCGTGCCGGCAGACGATACACTTTGGAAAGTTCCGATAATCGCATCCGTCGCCAGCGTGCCCTTCAACTGATCCGATTCGAACCAACGATCCAGAATCGGACGAGCCGCACCGGTCAGAAGTTCGATCGCTTCGGGTAACTGATCGCCCAGAGACTCAAAGGCCTTGTACAGGTTTCTGGCCTTGCCGGCGTCGCGAAGTTTCTTACCGAACGAACGTTTTCGCCACTGCTTTGGCAGCGGCAGCAGATCCGGCGGAGTTACACTAAGAATGGGCTCCAGCTTCTCGGCAATCTGTGTCAGTAGTTGCTCATAGCGAGGCAACGCATCTGCATCACGTTGGGAGAACTTGCTGACTTCCCGGTGATTTTCTGCGGCATCCGGGCCGAGCATCAGATAGGTGCCGTCTTCGAACGGTGTGAACGACGATGGCACTCGTCGCAGGACTTCGTAGCCGTGCCGTTTCAGCTCCAGATCCTGTTCGATTTCCGGCAGCAACAGACTCACAACGTACGCGGCCGTCGATATGCGATAGCCGGGCCACAGCTCTTCTGTGACGCAAGCGCCACCAACCATTGGACGCCGTTCAAGCACAAGAACCTTCCACCCCGCCCGGGCAAGATAGGCCGAACAAACCAAACCGTTGTGGCCGCCGCCAACGATGATGCAGTCGTAATTCAATGGATGAACTTCCGGTTTGATGCTGCGGGCGACATAGAAACAGGCTGTCTCGTCGGCAGCAACAAGTTGAATGAATCAGATTTGCGTACTGTGGTGCGGATTGTTGCAGAATCGAGGCGACCTGGAAACGACACACTGGTTCCGTCTATGCGAAGTCTTTGATCACGGGAGCGGCAGAGTTTTGTGAGTGCTGCCTTCCCGCAAAGCTCGTCACTGTCGCAGTGACGTCTACTATGGACTGACGACGCTGTCGGTTTCGAGCAACAACAGACGCGTCGAGATATTCTCGGCGGGAATGCTGAAGCAGTGGCTGACCGCTGCCCGGTATTCTGCTAACTGCGGGCCATAATGAGTGACTTTTTCGTCGACCCAGACTTTCGGATCTCCTGACAGACGGTCCGTCTTGAAGTCAATGATGTCAGCGGCGACCGGTTTGCCTTTGCGTTTCACCAGAACCAGTCTGTCGATAGTGCCCAGCACAATTGCTCCATCATGCTTCAGCACGTACGGACGCTCGTTCTCCACAACCAGGTCTAACGCTCCGGACTTGATGTCCGCCACAACGTTCCGTAACTCGGGCACTGTCATCAGGCCGGCTTTCGACATCGCCAACTGCGTATTTTCGAATAGCAGCATGTCAAAGAAAGCAGGCACCAACAGGTCCACGGCATGTGAGTCGATAAACTGCTCGGCTGCAATCTGTCGTAATCGTCCTTCGTCGGGAACCCAGTCATCCAGCCATTCAATACACTCGAACCACGCATGCACCAGAGTTCCCTTGACCCGAGGATCCAGGCCGTCCGTCGGCCCATAACCCTCAGCTCGCGGCATCCGCAGTCGCACGCGGGATTCGTCGTGCCGAGAAGGAGCTTCACGGCGCAACCCGCGTTTGCGTTCCTTCATTTTCGCAAGCTTCACTCGAGCGACCTGCCTGGATTTCTTCCTATGTGCCGCATCGGGTTGTATCGTGACGTGCGGTTGTCGAATCGCCCAATCCCGATCCCCGGCATCATGCAGCACATGATCCGCTGGAGCACAGCGATCGTCGGTTAATGACGCCAGCAGCACACCTGCAAAAGACGCCGGCACCTTTTCGGAATCCATCGGGGGAATAAACATATGCAGTGCGTGTACGGCCCGAGTCAACGCTACGTACAACAAACACAGCGCTTCGGATACATCACGAGACATCGTTTGTTCGAACGCATTCTGCAACGATTCGGGTAACAGGCTTCGAACAGACTTGCTGCGCCAAACGCAGACACGATCCGGAGCTTCGCCAGGGCTGGCACTGCCCGCGGCGGCACTTGGCGTCAGAAACAGGCGGCTTTCCAGCTCTGGCAGAATCACAATATCGAATTCCAGCCCCTTGCTCTGGTGAATCGTCATGACTCGCACCTGTGCCGTTTCTGATCGGCTGAGTCGACTTTTCTCCAGCATTCGCACGAAGTCCGCTGGATTCAGTGACGGCGAATCATCGAACAGCCACCCCTGAGCAACCACTTGCTGCAACCGCAACACGTCGCGTTGATTGCAGAATGTGCGCACTCCTTCTGAAAGCCACTGCAACGTCGGACCGTATCCGTCATCCATCAGCCGGGTCCGAATGTTCTGAGCGGTTTCGGCAGCAGCAAGGTCGTCTGTCCAGTCAGGCAATTCCACCAGCTCCGACAGTGGTGAGGTCGCTACGTGGAACCGCGAAATCTTACAGCCGGGATGACTTGCGAGGTGCAACAACGACAATACTGCCAGAACAGCGGGACTGTCTGTTGGCGCGGTTCCGCCTTCTTCACTGGCAGGAACGCCCATCAGGTTCAGTTCGTGAACGAGTCGCGCGACGGTCCCGTTCTTTCGCGTCAGGACCCCGATCTCGGCCCCCGGACACTGCCGATTCAGTTCCCTAATCTGTTCCGCCACCCAGTGGTAATACGGCACACGTCTTTCGGCGGCAGAACCGTCCGGTAGTTCCGGCGATGTGCGAAGTTCTGTATAGCCAGGCAGATCGTGATGCACCGTCGAATGCGCCGGAAACTGTTGCTGCCAGCGAAAGCATGCGGCCGCAAACTCATCCAGGTTGTCATGTTGACTCAGGTGTTGAAAGACCTGATTGACGGTATCGATCACCGCCGTGGAGGAACGCCGACTCTGGTCCAGCGATGTCGCGTCGATCGTCGGCATCGTTGTTTGAACGACATCCAGAATCTCGGCCACGCCGCCACGCCAGCCGTAAATCGCCTGCTTCGGATCGCCCACACAAAAGAAACTGGATTCCTCCGGCTGTGCGGCAATCTTCAGCGCCAGACGCCGCAGCACCTTCCATTGATCGGGTGAGGTGTCCTGAAATTCGTCCAGCAGCAGGTGCTTCAATCGGCTGTCGAGGCGAAAGTTCATTCGTGAACCGTTGGCAGCGGCGTCTGCCTTCGCCAGCACGCGCGTGACATCCCCGAAGCCCAGCCAACCATGTTCGGCACGAAGTCGGCTGTATTCTCGATCGAATCGCTGGATGAGTTCGAAAGTGGCTTTCGTCTGCTGAGCCATCGTTTCCAGTAATTCGGCTTTGGCATGCAGCAGCAGTTGTTCGTAACCCGCGATCAGACCACCGGGCAGAGGTTTTCGGTAATAGGTTGTCTCACCCTGAAAAATCTTTTTCGACAAACCCGTGTCGATAAACTTTTCCCATTGCCCGGCCCGAAAACGCTCGACGTCCAGTCGTACGGCTTTAAGCACGCGTGCGTCGTTAAGCGGCGTCTCGGCAGACACCTCACGCATCGCATATTCGATCTGCTGACGGCTAAGCCGATCTAATTGGGGAATTTTGTGCCAGGCTTCTGATTCTGTCAGCAGAAACAATTCGTGATACTTCGACACCGTATCATCGATGAGATCCCGGACACTGCGTTTGCTGTGTCCTTTGGCCAGCATCTGCATCAGACGTTGAACGTCTCGGGGCATCTGTTGAGCCAACACGGCATCAGTCGCCTGCTGGCGGAGTTCGCGATCGACATGATCGTCGATAATGCCCCAGCCCGGTGGCAACCCGAGCTCCAGCGTCAGGCTTCTGGCCACTTGCTGAAAGAAACTGTCCAGCGTACAAACCCGCATCCGATGTAGTTGGCTGGTGACACTCACCAGCAGTTCCTTCGCACGTTGCTGAGTCACTTCTGCAGGCGCCAGAAAGTCCGCCAGACGACGGCATTCATCGGCATCTTCAGCGGCCAAAGCCATGCGGAGCAGAACACGTCCCAGAATTTCGCCCGCGGCTTTGCGCGTGAACGTCGTGGCGAGAATTGTCTCGGGGGCATGCCCCAGAAACAACTCACGCAGGAAATGCCCAGACAGCTGGAATGTCTTTCCACTGCCCGCGGATGCTCGAATTAGTTTGTACATTCCCGGACGATTCCTCCGTGTCCTGCCCGCTTTGCCAATCATACGCAGTCACTGCGACCTGGCAGCAGTTTACAGCAAACGCAGCGCCAACGCAGCTGTCCCGGTAGCGTATCCTCCGGCCTCAGTTTCGCAATCAAGCCTACGGCCCCGAGATGTCCCCTGCTGACGGCACATTATAATCAGGCACAACCCTCACGATCCTTAGATTCCGTGCTGGATTCGGAGCGGGCCAGCAGAATCAACAGCACATCCAGACAAGTGGGACTTTCCTGAGTAATTCTTGGGCGCTGTCCGAGGAATTTATCTGATTCCTGTGCCGTATCAGCCAATTGACTACTGCTGAAGTTGAGAAACGTGATGGCCACGCAAGAGAAGAATTTCCGCAAAACAATCCGTCGTCGACGCCAAAGTTCAATGGCCCCTGGCGTTACGCGTTGTACTGCATTTCTTCATTTTCGTCTGTGCCGACGCGGTCTTCGGATTGATCAATCAGGTACTGACGAATCCGTTCAATGGTA
>CALFOL010000505.1 GCA_937919915.1 uncultured Planctomycetaceae bacterium | reverse complement strand
AGCCAGTATCTGACTGTGTGGTTTTGCAGAAGACCGGCCGCTCGCTGAGAACGATCGGAGTCTGCGGAGTTGTCGCCATGTTGCCGCATTGATGGTGGTCGCTGTCCTGATTACCTGGTTACTCGATTCCGTCCAGCAGGTTGTCGAGCTTGCTGTCGAGTGGATTTTTGTCCGGAGCCGCTTCGGCCGTCTCACCGATCCCCATGGCCTGAGCGGCCTTCGCGAGATCTGGTTTTACCGGGTCGTTTGGCGCGGTGTCCGTGCTTTGTTTCGCCGGTGTATCGTTGGTGGCGGGTTGAACAGTGACGGCAACTGCGTTCTGACGAGCCCGAGCGCTGGGGCCACCGTAGATTATGTAGGGCCCGATTGTGAACACCAACATCAACACGCCACACGCGATCGTGGCGGTTGTGATTCCACGAAACAGGCTGCTTTGAGCAACAATGCCCATGACTTCCTGCGGGCTGCGTCCCTTGAGCTGTCCCAGAAATCCCCGCAGCTCGGCAGCGGTTGCAGAACTGTGTCCGCGAAGTTGCTGCGCTTTGGCAGCAGCACCTGGTGACATGGGTTGCTGCTGGTCGAAATGGTCTTTGGTGCTGTCCATGGGTGTTGGCTTCTTATTTATTTTCTGCGTCACTCGGGAGAGTTTGCGTTCTTCTTCGGACACGTTATTCCTGTTCCTCTTCGACAATGTGTACCAGATCCCCGCCAGCTTCGCTGATGGCTTCGATCACGGGTTCGAAACGTTGTGCCAGAGTGTCGCTATGAATCTTGACCAGGACCGTTCGTTTTCCCTGCGGTGCGTCACCGAGTTCAACTTCAATCAGGTTGGCGAGTTCAGCAATCCCCACCTGCTGTCCGTTCAGGTACAGCTTGCTGTCTTTGTCGATTAGCACGCTGACGGTTGCATTGCCCGCGTTTTTAAGGTTGCTGACTTTCGCTGGCGTCCATTGCAGGTGACTGTCATCGGACGCACGAGCCAGAATTACGAAAAAGATGAGCAGGTTAAACGCAATGTCCCCCATCGCCATGCTGGGCACTTCGGCTCGAGTTTTGCGTCGTGTAAGTTTCATAACTTCGGGTTAACTAAAAACGTTGTTCTATGTCCTGCGGACAACTTATCTGAGCGACAACGGAGCGTTGGCGAGCGTCAGCTCGAATCCGCCGGCGGTCGGCACCGCCCGCCTAGTCGGGGATAATCACTTCACGTTCTTCTTCCAGTTTTAATGTGACCGTGCCGCCAGCGTCGTCGATGATTGATGTGACGAAAATCCATTGAGCATACGGTGTATCTGAATCGCTTTTGACGACGACGACTTTATCTTCCGGGGTACTCTTTCCGGCCAGCAGCGGTTTGAGTCGCGACAGCAGTTGATTCTTTGCGGTGACGTCCCCATTAACGATGACGGCAGAACGGCTGATGGCCACTTCGATGTTTTCGGTTTGTTTGTCTTCTTCGACTGTTTCACTACTGGGCAGAGTCTGCGGTCTGCCGCTGTCCGGCTGAACGGAAGCGCAAACAAGAAAGAACACGATCAGGTTGAATGCAATGTCGCCGGTTGCGTGAGCAGGCGGTTCCACAAGCACTTTTCGACGTCGTCGACGCATCGCTTATGTCTCCGCACCGGCTGAAGATTGCAGTCCAGGAGCCCGATCCATGGCCGTTTGAATGGTGACGGCTTCGATCAGTTCTGTGGCTGATTCTTCGACGTCCAGCACAAACCGATCGATCACGCTGGTGAAGTAGTTGAACGCCATGAAGGCCGGGATGCCGACGATCAGCCCAAACGCTGTGGTTAGCAGCGAGACTTTGATACCGCCGGCCGCAAGTTTCACGATATTTTCGTTGCCGAAATTGGTGTCGATGTTGTCGAACGACACGATCATCCCGGCGACCGTGCCGAGGAATCCCAGCATCGGTGCCACGCTGGCGATGGTTGCCAGAATTGGCAGATGGCGTTCAAGAGCCGCTACGATGTGAATGTTGTAGTCGTCCATGGCTTTGACGACTTGTTCGCGGATACGATCAGCGTCGTAATTCAGCCGACGCAGCACGAAGAACTTTCGCAGCCCGCTGCTGAGGATCGCTGCAACGGGGCCCTGCTCGCGGTCACAATAGTGCAGTGCGTCTTCGACTTCATCTGCCAGCAACATGGCCTGCACTTTTTGACGCAGCTCACTGCTGTCCGTGGCCAGCATTTTCAGACTGCGATAGCGTTCGATGATGACTCCGGCGCCAATGATTCCCAGCAGCAGAATGGGCCACATGTAAAGTCCACCTTCGATCAGCAGGCCCAGCGCGCCTGAGCCAAGTATCTCGCTGATTGTGTCTCCGATGGACGAACTGGATTCGTCTTCTGCGGCAGAAGCTGGTGCGGTTGATTCTGCGTCCACAGCTTCAGTCGGTACAGTGTCCTGCGGCGCTGCGTCTACGGATGCGTCTGCGGCCGTGGGTTGAGCGGCAGCGTCTTCAACGGGAGCCTGAGCAAGCAGTAAAGTTGTAAGTAGGACGAATGTGTTCATGGAGACTGTTTGTCAGAGTGTGTTGTGAACTTCGGCGCTGTGGTGGCAGACCATCGTATGAGGCCTCGCCTGCGGCAACGGGTTAAACGAATCGCGTCAGTTGTCCTCAACCGATCGAGCTTCGGCTTCGAACTGTTGCAACATTTCCGGCAGGGCCAGGCGACCGCGAGAATATTTTGCGGCTTCGCTTTCCGGAAAATCCCAGCGGCAGCGATTGTATCGCCGAAAGGCTTCTCGCGTATTGTTGGCCATGCGATAACTTTCGCCCGACCAAAACAGAGCGTCAGGCGAAAGTTCGTCTTCGGGGAACATCTTTGCGAAACGGTCGAACGCCAGGCCGGCATTTTGAAACGTTTCTGCTTTATAAGAACACTGTCCAATGCGGAAAGCAATTCTGGCAGCGTGCTGATGACCTTCGAAGCGGTCGAGAAATTTTTCTCCGACCTGCGACGCGATGTCGTACTCTTCCGCTTTATAGAAGTGATCGCTGATGCGAATCATAACGCTGGCGATCAGCGGACTTTTGGGATACGTCGCGGCCAGAGTCACGTAGGCTTCCAGTGCTTCGTCAAAGTCGCCCGCTTCTTCGTGGCTTTGAGCCAGCTTGTACTGAGCGTCTGCAGCCAGCGGGTGATCGGGGTACTGCCGCACGATCATTTCGTAAGATTCCGTAGCCTCTGCCCAGCTTTCCAGTTCCTGTGCAAACTGGCCCAGCAGGTACGCGATCCGCGGGATGTATTTGGGGTCCGGATAATCTTCCATCACTTCGCGAAGAATCCTGCGGCCTGCTGCCAGGTCGCTCTTCTCTTCGTCACTGCGACTGAGTTCTCGATGGCTCTTGAAGAGTTCGAAGTAGCTTTCCGCAATGTGGAACTTCGTTTCCACGGCCAGTTGTTCATTATTGAATGTCTTACTGAACGCTGCGACCAGGCCGTCTGTGCCGATGACGACCGGGATTTCTTCGCTGAGTTCGAGTACTCCGGATTCAGTGCTCGCTGCTGAATCAACATATCGCACCCGCAGCGTATCGCCGAAGTAACATTCGATCGCAGGGTCAGCGGGTTTCAGATTGCCCGCGGTTGGTTGTTCGTTTGATTGCAGAGTAAACGAGCCGGTAAAGACGCCACTGTGGACCAGCGTTTCGATCAGCGACACCGTTTCTTTCTCACCGAATTCGGTCGTGACTTCAATTTCCGTCACATCGCGTTCGTCTGATTTGTCCTGGTCGGGATCCGTCACGATCAGAAACAGTTTTTCACCAACATGCAGTTGAGTTACCGGCTTGTCGTATTCTCGATCCGTACACGCCAGCAGACCGTTCGAAATCAGTCGGCCTTGTGCTTTGGCGTCGACCACCTGCTGGTCGGTTCGGAATTCGTCGCGATATGCCGCCACGATGCGATCTTTGCCCGTTAAGTTCAGCACGCGAGCGACAAGGTTATCGTCCAGCGAGGCTTCATCTTCTTCATCCAGCTTTCCGCCACCAATCAGGTTGCGGGGCATGTCCTGAGTGACTGGCACAATGTCGGTGCTGGTCTGGCTGCCGAGCTGCAGGATAATCTGTCCCACAAAGCGGCCTTCTTCAAGCGCCCACTCCGCAGCAGTCTGCCGGGGAACACTCGTCATTGCTCCTGAAACCACACAACGCACATCCGCCGTGGCTCCATCCGATGTCGTAACCGAAACAATCACTTCACTCAAACTGTCGCGGGCAGCGTCGGGATCGATAACTTCAATCGTAAGTGGGGCTTCGAAGGCGACGCTGCTAATGTCTGCATCAGTCGGTGGTTCGTGATAAGTGATACGCGGCGGAGCTTCGCTGTCTTTGGGAGACGGGATAATTCGCGTTTCGAGAATCCGCACGCGCGCGTCTGTTGGTTCGTTGATGTAGACCACGGATTCACGCGGGACCGAATGTCCAGGAAACGTGTTTTGTTCGTCCAGGTATCGCAGATAGACGCGATCTCCGCGTTTCACCGTCAGTTTGTCTTCTTCGGTTCCGGCGGTGGTATCGACTTCTTTGGTAAAGATGCCTGAGTACTCTTCCGTTTCGGTCGCCGCGAACTGAACCGGCTCGCCATCGTTCACGGTGACTTCAAACAGCACCTGATCCGGCGCTGCGGTTTGGTCGCGGTCGTAGTCCACGATTTCCACGATCAGTCGTTCTCCTGGCTCGACTCGCTTCAATTCTTTGCGAACATTTTGCACCGTGCCGTTGCGGTCCCGGACAAAATTGTACGCGATGGCGCTGACAGTTGCGTCGAAGTACGTGGCCTGCAGTTTTCCGGATAACAGTCGGCTGCCTCCGGCGGTGGCCTGAGTGACTTCGTCTGTGTAGGTTGCCGTCACAACATCGCCGCCCGCAATTTCCAGAACATCGTTCTGCGACAACGCCAATACGTCGGCTTCCGTGGGAATGAATGGCTTCTTGATGTCGGCGCCCGAGATCTCAACGTGATTGACGGCAACGGCTTCTCCAAGATATTCGTTAATCACGAATCGTGTGTAGCGGACATCGATCGGATCGAAACGAAATTCCCACGCCTTGTCGGTGATGACTGTGCGCGAGCCGGTAGCTGGCCGGAGTTCAACGTACCCGAGGTCCATCAGGCCTCCACCGCGGATTTCTGAGGGCTTGATCGTCAGTTGTTGTTTGCCGGCGCTGTTGACGATGACTGTGCCCAGCAGACCGTCCTGCAAATTTTGCCAGCCGCCGGTATTCGGCACGGTACAGGGGATATTGTGATCGCCGAATTCCAGAACAAACTGCGAACCACCGCCTCCGCCGTGTCCCCAATTGATCCACACGTCGTACAGACCTTCCGGGACGTCCGCTTCCCACGAAACGTGGTCTTCCAGATCAGACCAATGACCGACAACGGTGACTCCCTTTTGTTCGACCTTGCCGAACTGTTCTGTTTTCTTGTGAATCTCAACCGTGTCGAGCGACAGCTTGATGGCTGCGGCCTGTTCGACAGTTTTTTCGGGCGCAGCAGTCGCCTTTGCCGCCACGGAATCCAGGTCGAAGTCGCTCTTCAAAAACGGACTCAGCGTGACGCGACGTGTGTTCAGATCCGCTCGAGCGCGGAACGCCGTCAGCCGACGCGTATTCTGGTGCGCGGACCCGAAGATCGTGAGATTGTGCAGCCCCTGCTCCAGCCAAACATCGGTCGTTTGGTTGCCCGCTGCAACGTCCAGTTCCAGGTTTCCATCGATTGCCAAAGCTGTGCGGAAACCTCGTACCTCAAATCGAACGGCACCTGGTCGCGGCTGAACAAATTTGCCTGCCCAGATCACGGCAACCGGGCGTTTCCGAGAGTCCTCCTCCTCAGCACGAATCCAGTCCAGTTGGCCGTCGACGACTTCGCCTTCTTCGGTTGGCTGGCCGTTGGCAAGATTCAATACCTGCTGCCAGGTTGTGAAGTTGGAACCTTCACCGTTGTACAATCGATACCGCATCGCGCCGTATTCATCGCTGATCGGAGCCGCTGTCGGATTTGCGGGATGGGCGCCAACGCGATACCAGAATTCGCCATCGTAGCTGGCCTGCAGGGCGGCTCGAACGGGTTTGCTTTCTGCCGATTCCGGGACAAAGAACTTTGCACGTGATATGGTTTGCAGGTCCTTCATATCGACGGTCAGTGTCTTGGGCGTCGCACCATCCGGTTCGCTTTGCCAGTACGTTTCCGGATCTTTATCGATCGCCATCAGAGGGTTGTGATCGATGGCCGTGTCGCTGGCGAGTGCACCTGCCGGCAGTTCGCCCGACTTGGCTGTGCCCTGAAAGATGCCTGAGTGCGGCTCTGTTTCCGTCAATCTGACCTGCACCTGATCGCCGCTGTCTGCCACCAGTTTGGCGACAATTGTGTCCAGTTCGTCTCCGAAATCGCGATCGCCGTCTTTGACGCGCAGATAGATCGGATTGCCGGGCTTGATCTGATTGGTTGGCCGCCGTTCTGCCTGGCGCGTTCGGGCCTGCTGCCGTTCACGCGCTTCACGTTCGAGCCGATCGCTGAAAGTTTCTTTCTGTTCATCGACGATCAAACTGCTGGCCACTTCGAACTGAGCATCCGAAGCAATGCGAATCTCCACATCCGACAGCGGGACGCTCTTGAATTCAGATTTGAATTGTTCCGGATAGTCGCAGCGGATGACGTCTTTTCCACTCAGCTGCAGGACCTTGTCGTTCTTAGAGACCGGGCCTAGTTTTGTGTCCAAGTCTGCTCGAAAAACGCCTTTGCCGGCACCGCCGCTTGTCAGAAAGATCATCTCTTCGTCACCACCGGGTTCCGTCCGCACAATGACGGGAACTCGGTTATGCCCACGGCTGATTCCCAGATCGCTGTCCTGCACAACGATCGACAGTGACGTACCGGGTGCGTGCTGTCGCTTGCTGACGCGTCCCAGACGACCGACAGTCATCAGCAACTGCAACTGATCCATGTAACGTTCTTCGTCGCCATAAACTTCCGACAGATTGAAGAGCGCCTGATTCGCCAGTTCGATGTTGGGAACGCGTTCCAGTACGTTGCGGAAGATGCCGCGAGCTTCTTGGTTGTCACCGCGTCGATGAGCCAGTACGCCGCGGAGGAACTCCGCCCGGACCATGACTTCGGGAGTTCGACTGTTGGCAAGTTTTTCGAAAGCGAGCGCTGCCTGGTCGTAGACCTTCTGAGCCATGAAGGTTTCACCAATTCCGAATTCGGATTCCACCGCGAACGTTGTTTCCGGATAACGATTGATGACTGTCGTGAATTCGCTGCGGGCGATGTCGAAGCGTTTGCTGCCGAAGAAGTTTTTCGCCAGCATATACTGAATTTCCGCCTTCAGGGCGGCGTCAACGGTGGCCGCTTCGCTATTTTTGATCAACCACGATCGCAGGGTGTCTTCGACGCTGTTGTGATTCTCGTCGCCCCCGGCGGCCATCATGTTGTTACAGACAAAGACCAGCAGATCGACCGGTACCTCATCACGATGCGCCTCGAATAGTTCTTTGTGAACCACATAGGTATCCAGCGCGAGACGCTCGTCTCCCAGTCGCAGATACAGCGCTGCCTGCAGCAACGGAGCAATGGGGCTGTTTTCGTCGATCGTCAGACCGACCGTTCCCAGACGCGTGTAACACTGACCGATCATCGCTCGGCCCAGTTCTTTACGGCCGTCATCGGTGGACGTCATGTTTTCCAGCATGCCGGTCAGCAGCGTGGCTGCGATGCTGTAGTCCTGTCGCTTGATCGCATCCTGCGCGAAGGGCATCAACTGGTCCCAGCGATGCGAATCGGGCGGAATCCAGCGAGTCACATCCTGCCACGACAAAGCTCGCTGCATAGGAGTACGAGCATCCGCCGCTTCGCTTTCCAGAAGAACGAGTTCCGCCTGAGCGGATGGCCAATCGAGCTGAAGACTTCGAATGACGCGTGCGACGCGCAGGATGTTTGCTGGTTCGTTTTCTTTCTCTTTGTCGACGCGATAGTCCACATGGCTGGTTCGGTAATTGTGGAGCATGTAGTGCAGACTCCACGGATCAACATCCCATGTTCTGAACGGCCGTTTGCGAGATCGTTCCAGGGTTTCCGCCAGAGCTTTTTCGAACGCATCCAGGTTGCCGATTCGCAAAGAGCTGTCCGCCAGCCACATGGCGTAACGTCCATGATGTTCTGTGTCTTTGGCGAAGAACTCTGTCGCAAACGCAACCTTCTGCTGTGGGTCTTCGATTTTCGCAAACAATCGCGTGGCTGACTCGCGCGCTTCCGTTTGGTTTACGTCCTGAGCAGCGACCTGTTTCCACACAGCAATGGCCTCGTCCGGCTGTTCCAGCTTTTGCAACATATCGCCGATGCCGGTCATGTTTCCATAGTCGGGGCCATGTGTCTGCTGCGATTTTTGGCAATAGTCGAGTCCTTTGCGGGCGAGGTCGGCGTCTTTGTTGGTGTCGGCCGCCATCGCCAGGCGTCGCCAGACATCGGTGTTGTTCGCTGTCGGTGCAACAGACATCATCGCCAGTGCCGCTTCTTTAGCAACTTCGGGCGGGCCGTAGTCTGTAGCGGCCTGCAGATAAGCCAAACGGTAGTCGAAGCGATCCGGATACGCCTGCACCAGTCGGCCGTAGTACGTCGCCGCGGAAGAACGTTCCTCTCGCGGAGCATAGTGTTGATGGTAGAAGCCGTGATCCCACAAGACGTACTTCTTCAGTTCGTCGTTCATTGTATTGAAGTGGGCAGGCTGCAGCAGCTGATCTCGAATGCGTGCATCCTTTGCGTCGTATGGACCGAGTTTGATCTGCTGCACCAGTGCCGCCACGGGATCGCGATCAGCTTCCTGAAGTTTCGTCTGCACATAGTCCGCTCGCTCACGCAGCGTCTTGTCTTGTCGAGCGTTTTTCGCCCACTGAGCGAGATACTCTCGAAGATTTGCCCAATGAATATACTCACGCCGCACTTTGATAATACGAGCCACATCCGCATGGAACTCAGCATCGTTTTCGGCGTTTGACAGCAGCCACGAAATGATAGTTGACGAGTGACCGTCGTTGGTTGGTGACTGTTCGAGCATTTCTCGCAGTACCTGTTTCGCCTTCGCGTCGTCTTTCATGCGGTCGCGATACAGCGAAAAGCCCAGCTGGTATCTCAGGTACCAAACGTTCTTTGGATTCTTCGCGATGGCTTCGCGAAGAGCTTTTTCGGTGTCCGCCAGCCGGTCCGGTTCACTACCGTTCAGCTGAATAAAGTACGAAGCAACGCTTTGTGCCTGCGGAGCTGCGTCGAGCAGCGTTCGGAACAGATTCACCGCGCGTTCGGTGTTTTTTTCCCGGTGCCAGGCAACTGCCAGCAGACCGATGCGTTCGTAACGATCTTCGCGTTCCGGATACTTCGCAACGTAGTCTTTAACAACCGGTTCGATCTCAGCCGCTGGCAAAGCGGAATCGTACATTCGCTGGATGTGGTAATAATGTGCCCACTGGTCCTCACGAATTGCTCGGACCTGTTTCAGCATTTCCACGGCGTTCGAATGTTGCCCGACGTGCCCGTAGTTTTCGGCCATGGTCCGCAGCACTTCGCGTTTTTCTTCCGCGTCTTTCAGCAGGTTCGACTTCAGCAATTTGTTGCCAATGACGTTGGCTTCTTTCCAGCGGCTGATTCTGCGCCACTGATTGTACGATTCGACACCCACAATTCGTGTGTAGTCGTCTTGGGGAAGGCGGTCGAACATTTCTTCGGCAAGCATCGCCTGCTGCTCGATACCTGCGTTACCGGCCTGAGCAAACAGCTTGCAGGAGTTTTCGGCGAACACTCGGCCATTCGGATTCGCTTCACGACGCCAACGATCTCGAAACACTTTCGCCGCGTCTTCTTTTTCGCCGAGCTTTTCAAGGATATTCGCCAGACGTTCTTCAACACGCGGGCATTCGCCAGCTGAGGGATAGCGGGTCAGAAACTGACGCGCAATCACGGTGAACTCTTTGTTACGCGACAGAGCTTCCAGGCCATCCATCAGCCGCAGCATGACGGCGGTGTGTCGAGCGTCTGCCGGGTGAGCAGACACGAAGCGATGTCCCGATCTGACCAGTCCGAACAGTCGACCGTGTTGGTAATACAGTTCGGTCAGTTTGAACAACGCTTCGCCGGCTTCCGGCGCGTTGTCTTTGTACTTTCCGAGTTCTGCTTCCAGAGCCGTGGCCTGTTTCGACACGTCGTCAAGACCAGCGGCGGCCGGTGATTCCTGTGCGTAGACCGAAGACGCGGTACAGCACAGGAGGCTGAAGAGGAAGATTGTCGATCGCATGAGTTTCACCCTGAGAATTTAACGTAGATCAGGCGGCTCGCCTGAGTACAAAGGCGCCTGACCTGCGTTACGGGGCGGCCTTCGCTAACGCTTCTGAAATCTTTTTCGCATCTGTTGCCAATGTGCTTTCCGGATAGTCGGAAATCAGCTGGTCGAATCGGCGGCGAGCTTCTGCCTTGCGGTCCATGCGATACAGGCACCGACCGTAATTGAACAGAATCACATCCAGAAACTTCGCGTCCGGATAATTTGCAAGCACCGTTTCAAACGTATCAACGGCTCGTGCATAATCTTTTTGGCGGTAGTAGTAGTTTGCCATCTGAGCCACCGCTTCTCCGACTCGCCCACTTTCTGAGAACTGATCGAATACCTTTTTGTATTCCTGGAACGCGCGATCGTACAGCTGTGTGGCTCGCGGACCTTCGGTCGCATCGGCCATGGCGCTGTAACATTCTGCGATGCCAAACTGAGCTTCACCTCGCAGCTGGCTGGTTTCCATGCTGACCAGTCGCGAATAAACCCCGATGGCTCGATTTAAGTCACCTTGCTTTCGAGCCACATCGGCCAGTTGCAGTAATGCGTCATCCACGAAGCCGCTGTTGGGGAATTCTCGCTGCAGCTGTTGAGCCATCGCGGCGGCCAGTTCCAGGCGATCCATTTCGAAGTAGATGCGCCACAACTGAACGTACGTTTCTTCCAGCATTCGTCCGCCCAGCTGACGGGCTTCTGTCATGATATCTTCGCACAATGTCAAAGCCTGATCGTACTTGCCGCCAGCGTTGTCTTTCAGGCCGAATTCTTTGTAGCGGTTGCCGATGTTGGTGAGTGCCGCGGCGGTTTTGAGACGAGTCTTCACACGAAGTTCTAAATCCGAAATTCGGGATCGCGTGACACGAACACCCCCAAGGTTGCCTTCGATACACTTGGCGTTCACCAGAACCACGCGGGCACCGTCCGTTGTGTTGATGCTGTCCTGATACGTTACGCGGACACTGTCGCCGGGCAAGGCCTGCAGTTGTTGATCTCCTGTGTTCGCGGCTTCGCTGCGCACAAGTTCAATCGTGGTACGGAAAATCCCACTGTGGATCGACGTGTCTGCGGCGGCTGCCTCAGTCGGTTGCTGCGTCTCTGTCGGCTGAGCTTCGCTGTCGCCTTCTTCGACATCGACGGATGACAACTGCTGTGCGACAACTGCCTCAGTCAACCTAATGTCCAAACGATCGATCAGCTTAAAACGTTCCGGTTCCTGATCCGGGTCCGATCCCTCCGGGGCCGCGACGGCTTCGGCTTCCAGTTCTTCGTCTGTTTTCGCTCGATAAACTTCCACCACAGCGGTCAGCTCGTCAGCCGCGTCGGACTGATCGCGATCCGCATCACTGATCTGCACGTTAATCGTCTTACCAAGCACTACGCCCTGCAATGTTTCGCTGAAGGCACCGTCTGTTATTGCAACGACTCCGTTGCCGACGACCGTGACTTCGTGAAGAACCTTGCGGTCGAACTGCTTGTCCGCTGTATGTTGGTCGATGTAGGTGATCGTGACCGTGTCGTCGCCTTTGACTTCAATTGTGCCGTTTCCCGGCTGCGGACGCCCGAGCACTGTAGTGATACTGCCCAGCACAATTCGCACGTTTCGACCGACAGGAAAACAGTCCACGATTTCGGTGTCGCCGCTGGCGGCCTGGCATTCCACTTTGATCGCTTTGTCGGCTTCCAGAGCCGCAAGGTCAGCGTCTTCGATCTTTACGAACAAACGTTTGCCGGCTTCCACCCTTTGACTCTGACTGTCATCGGCGGACAGCGCCGTGCCGACTTTCTCGAGAGCCGCGATGGCCCTGCTGTAATGTCCCAGCTGAAAGTGTCCCAGACCGATGTAGTAGTAGGCCTGATTCACATGTTCGCTGACCGGAAACTTTTCGATCACGTCCCGCATGACCTGAAAACACTTGCCGAAATTCCGCGCTTCGTAAAAGCAGATCCCCATCTTTAATGTGGCTTCGGCCTGCTGATCCTCATCGCGGTTATCTTCCGAGGCGACTGCTTCGAAGTGGACGCGTGCTTTCTCGAAGGCTCGATCGCGTTCCAGAAAATACACACCCAGTCGCATGTGCGCCAAAAACCTGACTCGACTGGCCGGGTACCGTTCAATCACGGATTCCCAGACCTCGACCGCCTTGGTTGCTTCGTCTGCTTCCAGTCGAGCATCACCGGCCTCGACCAGTTTCTTCGCGGCGCGATCTTCGATGATCGAGCCTCGAGCCGGAGGCGGGGCAGAATCGTCCTGGGCGTGAAGTGGCTGAAACAGGGAGGCCAGCGCGATTGTCGCGAGAAAGATCAATGGACGCATAAGGATGCTTATCGAGGTGGGTTTCCGACGTGTGACAACGTACCACACGCGGAAAAATCGTTTGACGGCGGGGCAAAACGCAGCTGCGTTTTAGCCCCGGCCGTTGCCACCTCCATGTCGCATTTGATTTGCACGACGGACTCCCAGTCCGTCGGTCGTTTCAGCTTATCGCTTACACGAATAGTTCGGTTACGACTTCGCCGCCGTCAACCAATTTCATTGGTCGGGCCAGTGGAGTAATGACTTCCTTCGCGGAATCAATACCCAACGCGTGGCAGAACGTGGCGTGCAGGTCAGGAACCTGAACCGGACGGTCCTGCGGCTGTTCGCCGTTTTCGTCCGATGAGCCGATGACCTGACCACCCTTTGTGCCGCCGCCCGCCATGAAACAGCTAAACACAGACGGGTAGTGATCTCGTCCTGCATTCATGTTGATCTTCGGCGTGCGTCCGAATTCGCTGAGCATAACAACCAGCGTTTTTTCCAGCATGCCGGATTCGGCCAGATCTTCGATCAGTGAAGCCAGTGCCGGGTCCATGATTTCGCCATGATTGCGCATCGCGGTGAAGTTTTCCGTATGAGTATCAAAGCCGCCACGATTCACCTGCACAAACCGCACGCCTGTTTCCACAAGCTGTTTCGCAAGCAAAGCACCACGACCGAATGCCGTATCGCCGTATCGATTTAACGTTGCTGTCGGCACCTTGTCGAGTTCGAACGCCTTCAGAGCCGGGCTGCGCATCAATCGCACTGCTTCTTCGATGGAAGTTTGAGTGGCTTCTAAAGCGGCGTTGCGGTTGCTGCCTGCGAAGCGGTTATTGAATTTCGCCAGTCGCTCCAGCCGCGCGTTGCCGCGTTCCTGCTGGATACCTTCCGGGAACGACAGGTACGGGTCTTTTTCGCCTGGATTGCCGACAAAGTAGGCTTCGCACGTCTGGCCGAGGTAGCTTGCTCGGGGAGCACGGCCACTGATGGAAACATAGGCGGGCAGGTCACCGACCTTTTGCTTTTCGTGCACGACGACCGAACCGAAACCCGGGTGAATCAAATTAGCTGATTGATTGTAGCTGGTCTGCAGATTGTAGGTTGCGCGCCCGTGAGCTCCCTGAGTTCCCGCGATTGATCGAATCAGAGAACAATGATGCATCTGCTTCGAAAGTTCCGGCCAGATTTCCGAGATCTGCATGTCCGGGACGGATGTTTTGATCGCTTCGAATTCGCCTTGTGTCGGTCGACCTGGTTTTGGATCCCACGTGTCAATGTGAGACATCCCGCCACCATTCCAGAACAGAATGACGTTTTCAGCTTTCGGCGCGTGACTGGTGCCTTCCAACGCCAATAGTTGCTGTACCGAGAATCCCATGAACGTCGCGCCCGCCGCTGCCGTGGCGCCTAACATCGAACGTCGACTCAGTTTGTATTCGTTGCAGTGCATTTGAAACTCCGTAGGGAATTGGGGGGGGGGTGAGGAAATTTAACTGGCGGTTTAATGTGTTCTGGTTCAATGAGCCGACGGCGCTAGCCGCGGGCGTGTCTGTTGGGTGTTGTCAGTTGATGTGTGCCACTGGCTCTGCCAGTGCCCTGGGCCACCAAAAACAGTGGCACACGAAGCGTGGCAACCACCTCTACGGTAAGAATCGGAATTCGTCGCAATTTAATAACAGCCAACGCAGGTCTGCCATTCCTTCGAGTGGTTTTCCAGCGTCAGCAATAATCGTTTTGGCTTCAGTAATTTCATCAACCGTGGGTTGCCGTGTCAGGATTTCGCGGTATGCCAGCTGGATTGCCTGCGACAGGTCTGCGTGTTCGCCGATCAGCAACGCGTGTACAGGTTCAAGATTTCCAACGCGCGAAGCTTCGTGAGTCAACCGTCCGTTGAGCATCATTAACGCCTGACGCATGGAAGGACTTTGATCACGATGTTCACCCAGTTGCGTGCGATCGGTCTGACCGAAGACTCGCAGAAAATGTTCCGGAGCAGCCGGTGAGGCCATGCGAAACGATGATGTGAATGTGGGGTTATCGTCCACGGTCGCTTTTACAAATCGATCAATGTACTCAGTGTTCGTCCGCTGGCGTTCCTGCTGTTGCATTCGCACCGCTTCCAGTTCTTCTTTGGACATCACAGCCATACGGTCGATGGCGACGTTTGCTTCCTGAGGCGACAATTCGCTGTTCTTCTTCAGGATGGCGTCGAAGTCCAGTTCGATGGCACTTTCGAGGTTGTAACTGCTGGCAACCATTCTGGTTTTCGGCTGCATCGCTGCGCCACTTGCGGCCATTTGCTGATCATCAGCCGACTCCGACTTCTGTGGCGTCTTATTGACTCGATTTTGCTGCCAGACCGTCTTCAGATTCTGCCCGGCCGGGTGCTTGACCTCGAACAGATGTCCCGCGGTGATCACACTGTCGAAAATCACTTCGCTTAGCATGCGACGCATTGGCGTGGCCAGAAACGCGTCTTCCAGTGCTGCCTGTTCGATCGCATTTGTGCCGGACGCGTGCGAACGCTGATACGGTTCGCTGATCATGATCCCGCGAATCAATGTCTTCAGGTCGTAACCGCTGGCGACAAATTCATCAGCCAGATAGTCGAGTGTTTGAGGATGGCTGGGCGGGTTGCTGTCACTGAAATCATCAATCGGTTCGACGATTCCGCGGCCGACCAGATGTGCCCAAACGCGGTTCGCGAAACACCGTGAGAAATAACGGTTTTTCGGGTCAGTGATGAGCTCGGCCAGTTCGGCTCGCAACTCACTTTCACTGGCGATGCCCGAACCGATTCGCAGATTACGAGCATCTCGTTTGGCTTCGGCGGCTACATCCAGCGTGTTACGTTTTTTACCGCGAGCGGCTTTGTCAACCTTGCCGTCCAGGTCACTCAACAGATCGTCAACGGATGTTTCCGGCTTCTTTGCCCGTTCGCCCTCAGCGGCAACTGCATATGCAGTACGCAGCTTCTCCAGTCGGGAGATCGCCTGAGACGAATTATCGCTTTTTGCCAGAATGAACGGGAAGCGCGGAGCCATTGGTTTCCTATCGCTCGCGTCTTCCTGTCCTTCGGGTGGCCAAAGAACGGTCGACTCCTTCACTTCGGTGGTGTAGACCGTATTCGTAAACTGCGTTTCAATGCGGCGCGTCTTTCCGAAGTATGCTGCCAGACCATAGAAGTCGTGTTGAGTCCACGAATCAAACGGATGGTCGTGGCATTGAGCACACGCAACACGAACTCCGAGGAACACCTGTGAGGTTGCTCCAGCCAGCGCCATGGGATCAGCATTATCGCCCAGAATGAAACCCACTTCGGGAGTCGCGCCGGCTTTTCCGTTCGCTGAAATGAATCCTTTGGCCAGCTTGTCGTAAGGCGTACCGTCCTGCACGGCCTTGTGCACAAACGCAATCGCCGCGGCGCCACCGTCGGCGTTGGAACGCAGACGCAACATGTCGGCATAGAACGCGGTCCACGTATCAGCGAAACGCTCGTGCTGCAGCAGCTGATCAATTAGCTGTTCGCGGCGAGTCTGTTGCGGTAGTTCGGCGAACTGACGAATTTCTACTTCGGTTGGAATGCGACCGACCAGGTCAACATAAGCGCGACGCAGAAACGTCGCGGCGTCCGCCACAGGCATGGGCGTAAGACTGACTCCATTGCTGGCGTTTTCTTTCGCCAGAACGTCGCTCAAGCCAGTGATTGCTGAATCAGCGGCAGAGATGTTTGTGGAGGTACAGAGAATCGCAACGCTAATCATTGCGGCAAGTGGAGTCGAGAAACTGCGAGTCAAGGTGAGAACCCTTTACTGTTGGCTGTTTCGAAGGGTGAGGAACCCTGTCTGGTGGGACGCATTATTTTCGCAAAATCGTGAACGATTCACCAGTGCATCTCCCTGATTTTCGGCCATGACGGCGATTATCGCTGGATTCCTGCCCTTACGGGCGACTGCACCTGCGAGCCTTCTACTAAGTAATTGCTGACGTTATACTGAAACGTTCGGTCGTTGGCGTTCCACGAATGGAACGTGAGGGCATAACGCCGTGGCAAATCGTTTTGGTCGAACGATCGGATTTCTCAGACACGACCGTCACTATTTCAGGAGTATAACAGGCAATGCGGTATCTCATCCTCGTAATCGGAGTCTGTGCACTTATCGCGGCTGCGGCACCCCGCACTTCCATTGTGCAGGTCAAAGGGGTCCACCTTTGCTGCGGAGGTTGTCTGGGTATTGCCGACGACGCGTTGTCGGAAGTCGACGGTGTCTCAGCGGCCTCCAGCGACCTGAATACGAAGGTGATCACTTTCACCGTTGCTGATCAGAAGTCGGCTGAAGCGGGAATTCAGGCGCTGGCGAAAGCTGGTTTCTTCGGCACAGCGACCCTGGACAAGATGCCGCTGAAGTATCCGGAGTCAGGCGCAAAGCAGGGCGAGAAGTCAAACTCTTTTGTGCTGCAGGGCATTCATCTCTGCTGTACCTCCTGCGTGACCGCGTCTCAGAAAGCTCTGGAAGATCTCGATGGAGTGACGTTGATTGACATCGATCGCAACGAGAAAACGATCAAGCTGACAGGTAGCTCAATCGGCGTCCCGGAAGCCGTTGCCGCGTTAAACAAAGCGGGATTCTACTGTCAACTCGATCAACCCAAACAATGACAATTGTCCGATGATGTCGCAGCCGTAGCGACGCTCGTCAAAACGTCGAATCCTGTCTGGCAACGGTAGCTACCTACCAAGAGAAGAGTGTTTCTGGCTGTACTACGAATTTCCTCAGCCATCAAGAATCGGGACCCCTATGGTTCCTAACACACGACGCCGGTTTCTTTCAGATGTTGGTGGCGGCATGCTTGCCGTCGGTCTTGGTGCGTCTCTGGCAAACGATCTTGGCTTTTCGACGGCTTTTGCCGAACAGGGCGCCAGCTCGATTTCGTTTGGTGAATACGAAGGCCTGGTAGAACTGCTTCGGAACACGCCCGTCGAAGAGTTGCAACCTGTCCTTGCCAGGAAGCTTCTGAACGGAGAAACGAATCTAAGACAATTGACCGCCGCGGGGGCTCTTGCGAACGCAGCGACGTTTGGCGGATGTGATTACGTCGGTTTCCACACCGCCATGGCCATGCTTCCGGCGTTGGAAATGAGCGGACAGCTTTCCACTGGTCGCGGACCCTTACCGGTGTTGAAAGTTCTGTATCGCAACTCGCAGCAGATTCAGAGTGTCGGCGGTGCATCAACAACGACGTTGCACGCCCTGGACGCGCTGGAGGCCGTTGAGCATGCTGCGGAAGGAGACCTCGGGGAAAACATTCGCGCCGCCTGCCGGAGTGTCGACGTGAGTCTTGGTGAAAACCTGCTGGCCACGGTCGGCGATTCACCGCTTGACTCATTCAACGCGTTGCAGCCTGCGATGCAGGATGATCTGAACGTACATCGGTTTGTGTTTGCTCATCGTACATACGGTCTGGTGGGCCTGCTGGGCAAGGAGTTCTCCTATTCACTGCTGCGGCAATGCGTGCGGTTTTGTGCAAATCATGAACAGAATCGCATCGACGGCAATCACCCGGAGTCGCCAATCCGAACGCTCGTGCCGAAGCTGCTTGATCAATACAAGCTGGCCTCAGTCAAGCTCGGCAAGCGAGATCCAGGCGACGCTGCCGTTGATCAACTCTGCCAGACCGTCTATGCGGGTTCACGAGAAGCGGCGGCTGAGGCTGTTGCGGAAGCCCTGGCGGATGGCATCGCTCCGGAAGTTGTGGGCGAAGCGATTTCACTGGCTTCGAACCTGTACGTGCTTCGGCAGGGAGGCAACGGGCGTACTCACGGAGATTCCGCCGGCGTTCATTCTTCGGACGCTACGAATGCCTGGCGCAATATGGCTCGCATCGCCAGTCCGCAGCATGCTGTGTCGGGACTAATTGTAGCGGCCTACCACGCCGGCGTTCAGTCATCCCCGTTTCAGACGCCCCCTTACCCAACGGATGAGCATCGCGCACTTGTGAAAGTCGTGGACGCGAAGCAGCTTCTTCTGGAAGCCGAAGACGCGATTCGTCAGAACGATCAGGGCCGCGCCGCCGCTGCGATCCAGATTTATGGTGACAACGGACACGCCGTGGAACCGGTGTTCGAATTGATGCTGAAGTATGCGGTCAGCGAAGACGGTCGACTGCATGGCGAAAAGTATTACCACACCGTTCGTGAAGAATACCGCACCACCCGCGCCGCCTTCCGTTGGCGACAGGTCGTGGGGCTCGCACGTGTCACCGCCAGTGCCTATGGTTACAACCGCGAAGACAAGCATGGATTTCGAGCGGCTGGCTACGAAGAAGCCTGCCAGCTGCTGGGCGTCGAAGCGTAATTTGGTTTCTGCCCATTCCCAGCCCCAAAGGGGGACACGCACGCCGGGTAGAGTCCGATGAAATCCGCCGGTAGAATTCTGCTGAGACTCTGAGAACACCGGGAACACGACCATGTCTGTGACAGAAGACGACCTCAGCAATTTTCGGGAATACGCTCTGGGCCGTATCACAGCGCTGGCCGGACAGGTTGCGAGCTGGAAGGCCTGTGGGACGAATGGCGAACTCAGAATCCGGATCGCGAGCAGCGGCAGCATTTGACCGCCATCAAAGAAGCCATTGCGCAATGGGAAGAGATATCTGGCCCGTGCTGTCCGACGATGCAAAGACGCCGCATGAAGCGTTCTTCTATCACAAAGGCAATCAACTCGCGGCCGTACGTTCCGGCGACTGGAAGCTGCACGTCGACCAAAAGGGTAAACCGAGCGAACTCTTCAATCTGATGAACGACATTGGCGAAAAGACCAACGTGCTGAAAGCAAATCCAGAAGTTGTCAAACGATTGCGAGGACATCTGACCGCGTTCGCAAAGGACATAAGCACCCGCCCACAAATAATCGCACATAATGAATGACCACCC
>CALFOL010000504.1 GCA_937919915.1 uncultured Planctomycetaceae bacterium | reverse complement strand
CCTGCGTTTCCTCTACGGGGATTGTTGGGACATCAGCAGGGATTTGTTGGATTGCTGACAATGAGGTGTCTGCCGACGCGTCGTCTGTCTGACGAAGCGGCGTCATCTCAGTAAGCGTCTCAGAACCAAGTACGATCGTTTCGTCTGTCGCCGCGACAACTCGATCAGTCCTTGCCGCCGACCTGACTTCGTTAATCACAATCTGAAATTCGAGGCTTCCGACAGTTACATGATCGCCCTGTTGCAGGACGACTTCTTTGCGAATCGTTTCTCCGTTGACCGAAGTTCCGTTTGTGCTTCCCAGGTCACGCAGACGCACAGAGAAATCATCGACGGTAAAGACGCAGTGATGACGACTGACGAGTTCAGTGTTGGGGCGTAGTTGACAATCCTGTTCACGACCGATGAGAAATTTCTTGCGGTCCAGGGGAATGGTCTGTCCTGCGTGTTTGCCCGCGACGACCTTTAGTTCAACACTGATCATTCTCTTGGTTGCTCCTCACAGATGCGCCGACCAGCCTTCGGATTCCGGTGTTTCTTTAACGCATGGCCCGTATCACTGAATCAGATTTTAGCAATTGATGTTCGCCACTTCCACCTGCCAATCGTCCCTGGGGGCAGAAAAATTGGTTATCGAACCAAGAAAATCAGTTTTGGAAGATGGCTCCCCAACAGGAGAATCAGGTTTGTGTGTGGGATGTATCCACCAAGATCGTTAATCGGTGTCACAACCTCGTGTAAAGCACGGTAATGGTGCTGAGGCCGTTATTTCCTGCAATGTGGCGGCGATTCGCTGCGTCTTTGGTTTGACTCATACGTATTAAGACAGATAGCTACAGGCGAAAATTGCTGATCCGGTGCTTGTCTGGTTAACGTAAAAAGTCTGCGACTTCCGCAATCTATTGGGCATTTTTCGTGATTTCTCGTACCGCGGTGGTCGCCGAGAGAGATCTCCCTATCGTTTCCGGCAGTAGTTCCGCAAATGCTGCTTCGTCAAAGTTTTCGCTGAGGTTGCAGATGCCCGGCACTTCGGGAGTCAGTGGCGACGTCCGCAACAGAATACTGCCATGCTGCAGGATACTGCCCCGTCGTCGCCGTTGAGCACTCCCAATAACTTTGTGGCTTCCAATCACGACATCCCTGGGGTCAGACCGCAGAAAGCACAGGAATGGCTCTTCGCCCGCTGTCTCTTCCGCCCATCCTGGTGCGTCGCGCCGCATGGACGAGTTGACTCCCAAAGTTGACAGCAGGCCAATAATGGCGGAGTGGACCTGTTCATACAGCTGGATGGGGTCACTGCGCACAGGGTGACTTGAGGGCACGGCACATGAATAAGTGAGTTCCTGATCGTGTAGAATCGCCCCGCCGCCCGTGATGCGTTTCACTCGATCGCATGACGCCAGACGCGGGTCGATGGCGTCGTCCAGTTTTTGGAAGTAGCCCAGAGATATCGTTGGCACTGACCAGCGATAGATTCTGACGTACGAGAGGTGTTCGCCAGCAGTTACCTGCTCAAGCAGCGCTTCATCACGTCTCATGTTGTCGGCGCCGGTGCGAGCGGCCTCGTCAACCAACACGATACAAGGCGGAAGGTCATCGGTCACGAGTCGGCGCTGGATTCTGTCCCTGCCAATGGAATGCCAACACCTTGTTCGATATCCGTGATTTTTTGGAGTCGGCGGGCATGCCGTCCCGATTCGAATTCTGTCTTCAGCCAGATTCGTAGAATCTGATCGGCCAATTGGTCGCTGAGTTGATCGGCTGACAGGCAGACGACGTTCGCGTCGTTGTGTAGACGACTGAATTCTGCAGTCACGCTATCGTTGCAATTTGCCGCTCGTACCCCGCCGAATTTGTTGGCAGCGATACACATTCCGATACCCGTCCCGCAAATCAGGACGCCTCGGTCGAGTTCACCAGATGCGACAGACGACGCCACGCGCGAGGCATAGTCTGGGTAGTCAACGCTTTCAGTGGACTGCGGTCCGCAGTCTTCAACGTCATGCCCCAGGCTTCGGGTCAGCTCAATAAGCCGTCCCTTCATAAGAAAGCCTCGATGATCGCTCGCGATACCGATTCTCATTGCTATTCGGTGTCTTTCTGAATGCAGTCGTCTAAAATAAGTTTCAGGCAACCCGTGATTTCATCGGCACAACGCCGATATTCTTCTATTCCACAACCGATAGGGTCTGAAATCCCACCGCCGTCAGGTCTCAATAGTCTCATGCGAGATGCCAGGTCTGGGCGAGCGTTCTGTAGAATGCCCAGATGTGTCGGCGTCATTGCCAGAATAAGGTCCGATTTGACCAGCATTTCATCCGTGACCCGTTGGCTAAGGTGCTCCGCTAAATTGATTCCACGTTCCTTCAGTGCCTGAATTGATTCGAGAGAAGCTGGCGAACTGTCTGCTGCGGCAACACCCGCAGACAACACATCCAGGTTATTGCTAAGCAGTTTGTCTGCAGTACACCCGATTCGTTCGCTCGCAAGCCGACGAAACAAGGCCTCTGCCATCGGGCTGCGGCACGTATTCCCCGTGCAAACAAAAAGGACTCTCAAAAAACCGGGATCCCAATACTTTGGCCACAAGAGCCACAATCTGAAATTTTTAGAACCGACATCTTCGTCCGCCCGTCATCGGCCTATCATTGCGTCAATGGATCCAAATCTCAAGGGGCAGCTCGGGATGATCACCATTCCTGGGCATTTTCGGATCGCCGAATACCTCACGGTCTGGTTACACAAGTACTTGCAGTTAAATGCGTTGCGTTGATTATCCCCGCCTCTTTATTTTTCCTGGTCTGGATCGCCTGTTCAGGCCCCTACGCAGGCCAGCGGCCTATACGAGCTTTCGCGCGACGATGGCAGTTCGAGTCAGTTTGGCAGGCAGATGCTGAATTCTGAGCGGTGTCGACATCAGCTCGCAACCTTCTTGTCGAATGACGTGTTTCATGCGTTCCAGAGAAATATTGCGGTACCGATAGCGATTTGACACCAGTCGCCCCGTCAGGCTTTCGTTCATTTCAATATTCAGCAAGTAGCCACCAGGAGACAGCATCTGTACTAGCTGGCGAAGGCTCGCCTCTCTGTCGCTGGCGTAGCCGATCACTGCTCCCAGGCAAATCAGGTCGAATGATCCGTCTTCGAAGGTTTCGGGCGTTCCCTCCTCAGAGGTCCAGCAATGCGGGGACGAAATATCTCCAACGCCAATTGTCACACGGTGTCTGTCGATATCCCGTCGGTGTGCGTTTGCCAGCGTCGCTCTCAGAAATCCCACTTCAATGTCTGTGGCGTGTAGGCTGGAATTGGGAAATCGCTCCAGAAAATGCAGCCCCAGGATACCCGTCCCACAACCTGCATCCAGAATGCTGCATTCGGGCCGACAATCGATTTCAAGATGATCCAGAAAACGATCAATGCTGCCTTCGTAACCCAGAGCCTTCATGAAAAAGTCGTAAGTCCGACCGTTCTTATAGAGATTTGGACTGATCATTATCGGTGCTGGCTCACTGGGGAGGGGGTAGCTGCTTTTTCTGAAGTCGAATTCTGCAACACAGACGCCAGAAGTCAAGCAGCGATCAAACTTCCGCGTTCTTCAGACTTCCGATTACGGGAAGTATCCGTTTTGCCTAGTTTGCGTAGCGAATTTGACTCCAGCCCTGTGCGAGTTCACAAAGCTGTTGATTGATATGGGCATGCTCACTGCAGGCCACAACTCCCGGAAAACGCAGCATGTCAGCACGCTCGTCCATCCAGAGTTCCCGGTAGTGAACAGGTTCCTGGTTGTGAACCCACAGTGCTTCTCCCCCGAGCAACCTGGCTATGTGCATCGACACCGGGAAGTCGTAGATGTTTGGCGAGTGAATCAGCGAACCAGCGTACTCAGCGGTGGCCATCAGTGGATAGATGCTGCCCTGCATTTCATCGGAGGTGCGTCCGGAAAACCCAATGTCGTCGACCATGCGAGCACACTCCGCGTCTCGGTCCTGAAAGCCGATCAGATAGATTCCCCTGGCATCTGCCGGTCGATTGATGCGCAGATCAAGCATCCTGTCCAGGACCTGACGAGCTGTGACGGTGGTGTCGTCGGCACCACACCGCAATCTGTCAGGGCCGACTTCGACCCACGTTCCGGTCGGACCCATTTCCGGGGCAAACACCAGCGAGTAGTATGGCGTTTCCTCGTCGTGCAGATGCACAATGATGGAATAGCCATTGCCGGATCGATCTCGATATTGCTTCGTCCCATCGATTGGGTCGATAGCGATCGACAGTTTCGCATCTTGCGAAAACAACGCCATGTCACCGGTGGATTCTTCGCCTTCGATGCGACAGCAGCGCAGAATCGGATCCGCATCACGCAACGCTGCTACCAGAATTTCCTGCACGGAAAGGTCGGCCAGTGTCAGAGCGTCGGTGTTTGCGCTGCCCGAAGATTTGCCCTCCACAGCGATGTTGAACTGCCGCAGACGTTTAGCGACTGCTCCACACCAACGCATCACTGGCGGTAGAGATGTTGAGAGGGCTGAGATTATCTCGTTAAGATTTTCGTGCATCGCTTTCCATTCTGATTCAGCAGTGTCGCCGATTCAGATCTTTCGTTCACTGGATTTTGGGTTTGTCTTTTCAAGCCAGTCAAGCAGCGCGGTGAGTACATTCACATTGCACGTCTTCTGAATCCAACGCCAACCGGGCACCGCGTTGACTTCAATCACGACTGCTTCGCGGTGTTCGTTATACATCAGGTCGATCCCGGAGAAAACGCAGTCCGTGACTTCCGCAGCACGTTTGGCCAACTCAACTTCCTGGTCACTGGGGTTCCACGGAACACAATGACCGTGTTGAGCTGCGTTGGCGCGAAAGTCGCCCTCTGCGGGCGTTCGTTTCATGGATGCGATTGGCCGGCCGTCCAGCATCAGGATGCGAATGTCTTCCAGCGGTCCTTTTAAGAAACGTTGCAGATAAATCGTCGCATCGAGCCTCTCCAGCGTGCGAAATGTACGCAGTGCCAATTCCCGCTGGTCGACTCGCAGGATGCCACGGCCTTCCGCGCCGAAGATCGGTTTCACGACAACATCCTGACCGAGTGTCTCGAATGCTTCCATCGCGGTTTCGCTGTTTTCACAGACGATGGTGTCGGGCACAGGCAGGCCAGCCAACGCCAGTTTTTGCGTGGTCAGATATTTGTCGACTGCGCATTCGATCGACTTCGGCGAATTGACGACCCGCACGCCTAATGCTGCAGCTGTGGCGAGGATGTCCATTCGCAGAACCACTTGTTCCAGCGATCCTGGCGGCATTGTTCTGACCAGAAGTACGTCGAAGTCTGCGACACAATGTTCGCCGATCCGCAGTTCCGTTTTACCGTCCAGAACGCTGCCGCGGATTTCCGGGAAGCGCAACGGGACGGCGGTGTGGCCACGTTCAGCAGCGCCAGCGCACGCCTGGTTGACATACCAGCTGCCTTCGTTTCCAAGGACTCCGATTTTCACGTTCACATCCCGAACGAAGTACGCAGCAATTCCGGAACCAGACTTCCATAGCGAAAGCTGTTCCCGGTGCTCAGGTTATGAAACACCACGATGGCCGGACTGAACAACGCCTTGTCCAGTGCGTAAAAATCGTGATTTGCCGCCTTGAACAGGTTCAGAAACAGTTGCCCGTGCGCGTCGGATGAGCTGGATGGTGTCTTCGGGCCGAGCTCCTGAATCACATCGTCATTGCAATCCACCCAGAGGTTCACCACCGCACCGTACAGAATCGCGTCGTTGGTGCGACCAATCCCGTGCAGGTCGTTTTTAGCGACCGGAGGCAGAGGTGCACTGCCGCAACTGCTGACAACAGCGTCCACCGGAAAATGCAGTTCGTGTAGTTTGTGCATCGCCGTTTCCACGCTTCTGGCGACAATCTGCATGTTACCAGCTTGCGACGCTGTCGGAGCAACAGCGATCGACAGCGTTTCCACGTAACCGACACCCTTTCGAATCGCCTCCAGTGCTGACGCCGTCGGTAGTGAGCCTGCTTCCAGCACGCCAATGCAGGCGCCTCGGTGTTCGGAAGTCGGAAATTCTTTGAACAGATCCTCGGACGCCGCGATGGCTCGCATCGGTCCCGACCCCATCGCAAAAAAATCGTCGGTGGCGATTTTCCAACCGGCGTACTGTGACAGCAGGCAGGCTTGCAGCGGATGATCGGTTCTCACGAAGACCCGTGGCAAGTCAATCGTGGCATCTGGGGAGTGCAGTTCGACGGTGCCGAGTCCTGACATGCACAGCTGAGCCAGCGAAAGGCCCGCCGCCAGGCTGCCCGCCGTGTTAACGCCGAAGTCCAGCACTTCGACGTCATCGATCTGCTGTATCACGATCCGTTGCAGACCAGCGGTCTCGCGGATGTTTTGCAGCAGCTTGCTGGCTGATTCGTTGAGTTGTATGTCTGAGATCATGGTTCCGTGTGTGAACTCTGAAGAGGCATGGTGTCGCTGCTCGTAGTTTGAGCGTGCAGGATAGCGTCGGATTCTGCGCATGCCACTGGCAAGACATTCCTTCACGCGTGATATAGAATTCTGCCCGTTCAGCGTCGTTGTTTTAAGGAAAGGGATCACCATGCCATTGAATCTCGAACTGATCAAATCCCGCGAATTCGTCGGGAAGGTCGAATGGATTGGTATTGCGACCGCCCGGCGCAAAGACATGGATACGCCGGAGTCGATCGAGTTGCTCGCAGGTCAGGGAATTGTGGGCGAGCACCATCTTGGAAATCAGCAGCGACCGCACCGTCAGATCACATTGATCCAATACGAACATCTCGACGTGATTGCCAGGCTTCTGGGCCGAGAATCGGTTGATCCGGCCTTGCTCCGCCGAAATGTGGTTGTTTCCGGCATCAACCTCGTTAGCTTGCGCGAGGCCGAATTTTCAGTCGGTGGAGTCATCCTGCAAGGCACTGGAGATTGCGATCCCTGTGCATTGATGGACCACAACCTCGGGGCTGGCGGCTATGCCGCGATGGTTTCACATTGCGGAATTACGGCAACCGTCGAATCGTCCGGATCGATTGTCCTCGGGGCTGAAGTGCGGGTTCGTCAATTTCCAACCAGCTGAATTCTCTGTTTGGATGTACTTGTTCGTTAGCTTGACGCTCTGCGCGGAATGTCTGGCCGATCCTGTGATTCACCGGGGCAGTCGCTGTTTTCTGAACTGCCTGAGATCACGGCGGTTGCAACTGTTCGTTGTAAGGAACGATTCCGCAAAGCTCGTCACTCGAATTCATTTGGCGGCTGGCCAGGAAGCCTGACGATTTCCACTGGTTTGTGGCGGGCAACATTGGAATGTATGACATGGTGCCGCAAAATCGAAAATGCAGCGACTGCTTGATGGTATGGCGGCTGCAATCGGATCGCAAACTTTCCTGGGTGTCAGCGCGAAGCTTTCTTTATGCGTGTCGGGTTGGCACACTGTCGTTCCGAGGCCTCGATTGTAACTGGAATGATCTGCATGAAGAACAACCCTGCATCTGATTCTACTGACGCTGCTGTCACTCGTCGTGCTGCGCTTGGTCTGGCCGCGGCATCCGTTGCAGCCGCAGTTTCCGCTGAGGATGACAAGCCTTCGGCGACTGTGTGCAACAGCGAAAGCGTGAAGCAGGCCGAATGGATTTCCGGCCTGCAACTGACCGATGAGCAGTGTGAAGCGACTGCCATCGATCTCAGGCAACAGCAGGCAAAGGTGCAACAGTTGCGAGCGATCCCTGTGGACTATGATGTGCTGCCGGCGCTGAGGTTTGATCCGGAAATGGTGGAACCGGGGATTCTCGAGCGGACATCGAAGTGCCCTGCATGGCTGTCATCGATCGCCGCCATGCCAGCTCAGTCATCGTTACTGCGTCCGGAAGAACTATCCTTTCTGAGTGTTCGGATGCTGGGCCGATTACTGCGGGATAAGCAGGTCACCGCGGTGGAACTGGCTCAGCATTGTATTGCTGGACTGAAGCAGTATGGCCCCACACTGAAGTGCGTTGTCACGCTCACGGAAGAACTCGCGCTGCAACGGGCCGCAGTCGCTGACAAAGAACTGGCAGCCGGAAAAGATCGCGGACCGCTGCACGGAATTCCGTGGGGAGCGAAAGACCTGATCTCTGTCGCTGGCTATCCGACAACGTGGGGAGCACCCCAGTTTCGTGATCAAATAACGGAGAAATCCGCGACAGTCGTTGACAAGCTGCAAGCCGCTGGAGCTGTGCTGGTCGCGAAACTGTCGCTCGGAGCCCTGGCGATGGGAGATCAGTGGTTCGGTGGTCAGACTCGTAACCCGTGGAACAAGGAACAGGGGTCCAGCGGATCATCGGCCGGTTCAGCGTCCGCGGTTGCAGCAGGCCTGGTGCCGTTCGCCCTCGGCAGCGAAACGCTCGGCAGCATTGTTTCGCCGACTCGCCGGTGTGGAGTCGCCGGACTGCGTCCCACGTTTGGCCGCATTAGTCGCAGCGGTTGTATGCCGTTGTCGTGGTCAATGGATAAGCTGGGTCCAATTGCGCGACACATCGACGACTGCGGCACGGTGTTCGACGTGATTCATGGATCGGATTTCCATGACCCCACCGCAGTTGATCGCTGGTTCAAATGGCCTATGCAGATCAATCTGTCCAGGTTGCGTATCGGTCAGGTGGACGGTGTTCGGTTGTCAGAACCAGACGAAGTTACGCTCAATGTGCTGAAGGAACTCGGCGCGCAGATCGTGCCGGTCGAGTTGCCCAACGAGTTTCCGGAATGGGCGATTGCTTTGATGCTGGACGTGGAATCGGCAACTGTCTTTCATGACCTGCTGGCGAAGAACGAGACGGAAGGCTGGAACACGTGGCCTGACACATTCCGGACGGCCCACTTTCTGTCGGCCGTCGACTATCTGCAAGCGGCTCGGGTGCGTTTTCAACTGATGAAGGCGATGGTGAGCGTGTTCGAGAAAGTGGATCTGTATATTGGCGGCGGAGACCTTGGTATCTGCAATCTGACAGGTCATCCGACGGTCGTGGTGCCAACTTTGATGTTGGATGATCAGGAACATCCTCAGCCGCAGTGCAGTACGCTGACGGGGCGGTTGCACGACGAAGCCACGCTGCTTGCTGTTGCGCAACTTATCGAAGAGCGGGTTGGAATGACCAGCCAGCATCCAACGCTTAGCGACTGACAATGGCGATCGTTCTTTTGCAAATTCCGCACTGGTTATCTCTTCAAACCTGTAGAGAATGAGACCTCCACGGGTGACCTCAGGAGCATGACAATGCAGACCGACACCGCAACTTCGGTCATGGAATCGCCAGCCTCCGCTATCTAATGGATAGCGATCGCTGTGGTTGTGGTCGCGTTATTGACTGTCTGGGTTGGAATCGTCAATCGGAACGCAACAGATCAAACGACCGCGGCTGACGGCGATCCGTCGGCCATCGAAGAACGGCTCCATGATGACGGCGTGGTGGATCCGGCGTGGAGCGAACCGATTGATGGATTACAGTTTCTGTTGCGGGCAGACTGGGCTCGCGATTCCATGGATCGGCGATTTAAATCGAGACGGAACACCTGGCGAGCTGCAGCAGAATCGTGAGACACTGGCAACGGGTGTCTGGCGGTCGGCCACTCGAACTCGAGTCCGGCGAACGCACCCTGCGCATCCGGGTTTCTCCCGAACGGGGCAATGATCGAGACCGACTGGTGACGAGTCTTCCGGTTAAGTTCCGAATCATTGGCGACGGTCCCCATGCTGATTGAGTGCCTTATGGCCAGTCATTTCATTGGCACACGAGGATTTTAAGGCAACGACGATTCGAGCCGCAACCAGCGGAGCCGTGTAGTTAAACGTGTTAGATCACCGGGACTCCCTCGTCTGCAAATCTATGGGATCTTTCGGAATTTGTCGGATTGCTGCGTATTTTCCACGTTTTATGTCCGTACAGAATAGGGGCGAACTGAATTAGAAGATTGAAAAGAACGGGTTGTCGGCGGATACTGGGCGTATCCCAATTTCTTATGGGCGAAGCAAAAATGCTGGAATTCCTACGTTCAATGCTGCACCGGCGGGCTCGACGTCTCACTGCCAATTCCACGGCGGTCCTGATGTGTGTGGACGGGTTGGAATTGCGTCAACTGCTGAGTGCGGTGACCGTTGAATTCGCAGCCAGTAGCGATACTTCGATCTATCAGCAGGATGTTGAGGCCAGTAACGGAGCCGGTCAGTTTATTGTTGCCGGCGGTAATGCTCGTGGACTGATCAAGTTCGATGTGTCGATCCCTGATGGTTCCACAATTATCGATGCTGTGCTGACACTGAGCGCCGGAGCAACAGCAGGTGCTGGCTCGGCCGTTTCTGTACATCGACTCACTACAAGCTGGGGCGAAGGTGCGTCTGATGCGTCCGGCGACGAGTATCAGGGATCAGCTGCTCAGCCTTTCGATGCGACGTGGCAGTATTCGTTTTTTGATGGTGAACAGTGGGACAGTCCTGGTGGTGATTTTGCCGGTTCATCCGCAGCGACTTCGGTTGATGGCGTCGGGACGTATGAATGGATCGGGAACGGCTTGATCGATGACGTTCAGTCCTGGGTTGATGACGCAGCGACCAATTCCGGCTGGCTGCTGCAGCGATCGGGAAACGCTATCGCGTTTCTCAGCAAAGACAGCCCAGGTGGTCTCGGTCCATCTTTGGAAGTGACCTATGAGCCTCCGCCTGGTCCACCCGCGATTGTTGAAGGGCGTCTTTGGAACGACATCAACGGTGACGGCAGACGCAGTGATCCGTTGCTCACGCAGTTGAATCTGAGTCCCGTGGGCGGCACCACTTATTACAACGTGTTTGGCGGGGAAGAACACTGGTTCCGTTCCGGCGCAAATGGAAGCTGGTACTTCCTGACGGCCGACGGCAAGTTGACAAGGTGGGACGGGACCGGAAAGACTCTATCCGGAACGTCCGTCGGAACAATTGACAACATTTACTATCTGCAGCCGAGCCTGGTTTCGAACAACGGCGGTGATGCTGAGCCATGGTTGAATGGCTGGACGGTCGAGCTGATTGATGTGTTTGGCAACGTGGCGCAAACGGCGACGACAGGTCTCCGTAGCGGGATGGTGTCGGACGGCGGTTGGTACAGTTTCACTGTGTCCAGCGATGAATCTTACACTGTGCGTCAGGTGATTCCACAGGGTTGGGCCGAAAGTGTTCGGATTGAAATCAAAGGTGACAATCAGAACGAAGAAGGCGTTAACCAACTGGATCTGTATTTCGCCGGTTCGTACTACGAAAACTGGGGTGGCAAAAACGAACGTTGGATGAAAGACGACCGTGACGGTTGGCACTATATCACGCCCGACGGATTGTTATATCGCTGGGATGGAAAGGCGGTTTCCGCTGCGGCTCCGTTGAACGGTTCTTTGATCGTTGATGTCGGAACGGCGTACTATGCCAATCCGACGTCGGGGCCCATCAATCCGGGAGGTTCGACTGAACAAAACGAACTCACCCGAGTTGACTTTGGAAATAGTCAATCACAGACCGTGAGTGGTCGCGTGTGGCTGGATTTCTTTGAGAACGCACTGATCGACACGGTTGACGTCATTCCCAATCAGTACGAACTCTATCCACTGGATCCGTTGCCAGCTGGTGAAGAGTGGTTCTATGACTATCAAAACGATGACTGGTACATCATCAATGTTGATGGCCAGCCACGTTTTCACGCTCACGATGAAGACCTTGACGACGACTTCACTCGTCTCCCTCCAGGTAGCGCAGTTCAGCGGACCTTTGTAGAAACAGTCGTTGAGCCCTGGTTAAACGGCAGAGAAATCAAGCTGATTGATCAGTCTGGTAACGTTGTTGCCACGACGACTTCGCGGAGCATCGACCTGAACAATGATGGCCAGATTCAATATGAATCGGAACGCGGTTGGTACGTGTTCGAAAACGTACATGTCGGAGACTATACGATTTTGATGGATTCCAATGCCAGTACCTCACAGGGGTGGTACCAGACCGCTCCGGTAACGCAATCGCAGGCTACGGCGATCGCTTTGAACGCACAGCTCGGCTTCACAGAAACCGCCAGCGACTTTTTGAATTGGGGCGGACTGAACGAGCGTTGGTTGCGGGACCGCGACAACACTTGGCACTACATTGTGACCGACGGATCCCTGTATCGCTGGGAAGTCGGAACTCGCCTGTCGAACGGTGGTCTGCGTGGCACGCTGGTCGCAAGTTTATCTTCGGCCACTTATGCTGATATGCAGTTACTGTTCAATCCGAACACAGCGGCACAGGCCGTGCATGTTGATCAGGATGGAACTTCAGAAGATCTGCTGTTTGGAAGTCGTCGCCTGCTCAGCGATCTGATGTCCGAAGCCGGCATGTAAAGTAGCCGTGACGAGCTCTGCGGCGGGCAACTTTATTACAACAGGTTGGCCGCGTCGTGATCACGAGCGAATGCGAGTCGCGGAGCGACGACATGTGGCCGAATTGCATATGTCGTTGCTCCGCGATTTTCGCATCCGTAAATTCGTCACCTCGGACTAAAGTCCGAGGCTATCACCTGTCGTCACTCCGCGACTTGGAAAGTACTACTCATAGTTATTGAGCTGTGTCGTACAACTAGCCGGCCGGAGTCACGATCACTTTCGCCGACTCAATCTTCGCTGGTGATGTAGGCTTGTCTCTTGCGTCCGTTTGCAAGCTGCCCAGCGTTCGCACAATTTCCATGCTTTCTGCGTTGGCTGCTCGGCCAAACGCTGTGTACTGGTTGTCCAGATGCGTGTGACCTCCCAGGCAGATGAAGAACTGTGAGCCCGCTGAGTTTGGATCGGTGGAGCGAGCCATCGACAGTACGCCTTCCACGTGCGGCGTGGCGTTGAATTCCGCGTCGACATTATAGCCGGGCCCGCCGGTGCCGGTCCCAGCCGGGCAGCCACCTTGAATCATGAATCCGCTGATGATTCTGTGAAACGCAAGCCCGTCGTAGTAGCCGATTTTTGCCAGACCGATCATGTTCCGGCAATGCCCTGGTGCGACTGCTGGCAACAGATCCAGCACGATTTGGCCGTGGCTGGTGTTTAACTCGATTTGATATGTATTTGCTTCGAAGTCGATGTCCTGGGTGGCTTCCTGAACTTCTGACTGATAATTCTTCGACATTTTGAGCGTCTTTACGTAGGTTTCAAAAAAAGAGATCGCCTCAAAGTTGAGGCAGTTGCTGGTCCCGTTGCGAAACCGTCCTCGATCGAGAGCATAAACGCAAGTCTTTCGGGCCTGTCCTTCTCAGATTTTTCGTTGTATGGAAATGATATTCCATGAGCCACATGCCTGAGAATTTCAACCCCTATGAAGTCTCCGCCTCAGTGGCGGCGGGCGATATCACTGAGGCGCCGATTGAGGCCAGCTACCGGAAAAAACTGATCACCTGGATTGTGGTCTTTCTGTTGAATCTGCCCCTCCCGCTTTTCTTTGGATCGTCCATGGTGGCTGGCGCGGGAGTCGTCGGAATGGTCTCAGCAATTCTGTTTCTACTGATGGCCGGTGTGTTTGCCACATCCCGGTTTCCACGGCTTCTCTCCGCGCTTCAGGTTGGTGGCGTCGTGACTGCGGTGTCTCAATTCCTCCCGATCCTTCACATGTTTGCGGGAGTCGTGGCAATGAGCGTCACACATCAGATCGTTGCGACAGCAGGTGCGAACGCAGATGACTTCAACGTCATGCCAGAGTGTACTTTGTTCGTAGGTGGCTTCTGCGCGACCTTTATTACCGCGGGCATCGTGCTGTTCGTTGCTGCTGCGATCGGTGGGCTTGTGCAGGCGGTTCGCCGCCGATAGCGGAATCTTTTCCACGCGGCTACAAACGGACGACAGCGGCGGAGTCCCGACCAGATTTCCCAAAGCCGCCACCGCCCGGAGTTTCGATCTTCAAGACAGTTCCCGGCTTCGCCTGCACCGCAAAGCTGCCGCATTCCTGATCGACGCCATCGATGGAATTCCGTCCTGCCTGCCCCGCTTCACCGCCTGCGATTCCGTAAGGACGATGACTCTCGCGGCGTTGTGAAAGCATCGAAACGTGTAATGGTTTCAGGAATTTGATTTCGCGCACAATACCGTTGCCGCCGTTGAGCTGCCCTGCTCCGCCAGAGTCTTTGCGAATTGCAAACTGCTGCAAGCGGACTGGATATCGCTGTTCCAGAACTTCCGGATCAGTCAACCGCGTGTTGGTCATATGAGTATGCACGGCATCCGTTCCGGCGGCGGTCGCCGTCGCTCCGGCACCGCCGCAGATGGTTTCGTAGTACCCGAATGTCTCGTTGCCGAAAGTCAGGTTGTTCATCGTCCCCTGACTAGCCGCGGCCAGGCCCAGTGCACCCAGCAGCACGTCGACGATTCGCTGCGAGGTTTCCACGTTGCCCCCCACGATTGCCGGAGATTCTGCCGGTGTGCTGCCGGATGTTGGATTCAGCAGGCCTTCCGGAATGATGATGTCAAGCGGTTCCAGAACGCCGGCATTCAGCGGCACATTCTGATTTAACAGGCAGCGAAAACTGTACAACACCGCAGCCGTTGTGATCGCGCGGTTTGCGTTCATGTTACCGGTGTGCACTCCGGCCGTCCCGGTAAAATCGACGGTGGCCTGATCGCCTGCGACCGTGATGCTGACCGCGATTCGCGTGCCATCATCCAGTTCATCCTGAAACGTGTAGACCTTATCCTCCATCCGTTGCAGGCATTGCCGCATCTTCTTCGCCGCTGCCGACTGGATATGTTGCATGTACGCCTGCACCATTGCGGCAGAATGTTGTTCGGCCAGCGTTCGTAGCCGACGTGCACCGGATTCGTTGGCGGCTGCCTGAGCTGCCATGTCCGCCAGATTGTCGGAGACTGCTCGGCTGGGGTACGGCCCGGATTTCAGTAGCTGTCTCAGTTCTGCTTCGCAGGATACGCCAGCATCGACAAGCTTGCGACTGGTAATCAACACACCTTCTTCGGCCAGAGTTTTGGAAAACGGCGGCATGCTGCCTGGAACGATGCCGCCGATCTCAGCATGGTGAGCTCGATTCGCCACAAAGAAATCCGGGTGACCATCACCCGAAACGAAGACCGGAGTAATGACCGTCACGTCCGGCAGATGCGAACCACCTCGATAAGGATCGTTAGTGACAAACACATCGCCTGGGCACATCTCGGGATGATCCTGCATGATCGCCAGCACCGTTTCCCCCATGGCGCCCAGATGCACGGGCACATGCGGCGCGTTGACGACAAGTGCGCCGTCGCTGTCGAACAATGCACAGCTGAAATCGAGCCTCTCACGGACGTTCGTCGACGTGGAAGTCCGACGCAGTGTTTCCCCCATCTGTTCGGCGATGGCCACGAACTGGTTGTTGCAGACTTCCAGCAGCACGGGATCGACCGGCTGGCTCGCGGCGACTTGCTTGTCCGATGGCGTACCCACCACCATGTCGACTGCGATTCGAATGGTCCCGTTGCTGGAAATTATCGCCTGGCAGCCAGGTTCAACAAACACCGTCGATGTCGGTTCGCAAATGATTGCCGGGCCCGGGATCTGTGCTTCCGAAACCAAAGACTCTCGAGAAATGACCTGCGCTGAATGGATGCGTCCGCGGAACCAAATCTGAGCCGATTCATTCTGTTGCGAGGCGACCGATTTGTGTTCTGGCGAATGCACCGTGTGAGTGCGTTCTGCTGTTCCAATCGTCTCGACACGTAACGACGCCACTTCGATGTCTTTGTTGACTCGACGATATCCGAACAGACGCTCGTGCTCGGCTTCGAACGCTTCCCGAAAAGTACCCGCTGCCGATTCATCGATCGTAAGTGCGGAATCGGTTCCGGCGTACCGCATTTCCAGGCTGACCGTTGCCGGCGCCAACCGTTCCGACCGTATTCCCTGGTCAAGAACTTCCTGTGCCGTTTCTGCGGCCAGCTTGATGTGCAGCTGTTCGATTGCAGCCAGCGTGTGTTCGTTTAAGGGCTTCAGCACGCTGGCCTGTCGAATGGCCTTTACGTCCGCCTGCCCAATTCCGTAGGCGCTCAGGATGCCGGCGAAGGGATGAACAAGCACCGTGCCGATCCCCAAACTGCGAGCGATACTGCAGGCATGCTGGCCGCCAGCTCCACCGAAACTCACCAACGCGTAGTCTGCTGGATGGTATCCTTTTGAAACGGATACCTTGCGAATCGCCTGAACCATATTGTCGTTGGCGATCTGCAACAGTCCTTCCGCCAGTTGTTGCAGCGACCCTTCGATCGTCAGGCCAGCTGCAAGCATGTCGCTTTGAAGGCTACTCAGTCGCTGCGTGACAGCATCGGTATTCAGTGGAAACGGAAAGTGCTGTGGCAGCACTCGTCCCAGAAACACGTTGAGGTCAGTAACCGTCAATGGCCCGCCGGCACCGTAACAAGCGGGCCCCGGATCCGCTCCCGCGCTTTGCGGGCCGACAAACAGACGCGTTCCGTCAAATCCACAGACGCTGCCACCGCCAGCCGCCACCGTTTCAATCGCCAGCACGGGCGACATGATTCGCACGCCCGCCTTGGTGGTTTCGTTTTCGAATTCGAAAACGCCGTCGAACCGTGCCACGTCGGTACTGGTGCCGCCCATGTCGAAGCCGATCGACATCCGGAATCCCTCAGCCGTTGCGACTTTTGCAAAACCAACGATGCCGCCCGCTGGACCGGACAAGATACAGTCTCGCCCACGGAACGAACGGCTATCCACCAGTCCGCCAGCAGAAGTCATGACCTGAACCTCGCTGCCCGGAAGATGACCACGGATTTCTTCCATGTACTGCCGCAATACCGGATTCAGATAAGCATCCAGCACGGTCGTGTCGCACCGCGGCACAAACCGTATTAACGGAGAAACTTCTGACGATCGGCTGATCTCAGAAAAGCCCAGATCACGCACCAGCGATTCGAAACTCTTTTCATGAACCGGATTACGGTACGCATTCATAAAACAGATCGCGATGGAATCGAAGTTCTTCGGCACAATCCCGGCTTCGATCAATCGCTGCTGCTCACGATCGCGGTCATAGTGCAGCAGCACGCTTCCGTCCGCGGCAATGCGTTCGTCCACCTCGAATACCTGACTGAATAACGGCTCTGGCTTCCGGATGTTTAGATCGAACAAGTCCGGGCGATCCTGATTTCCAATCAGTGGCACATCGCCGAAACCCCGAGTCGTAATCAAGGCCGTGCGAGCCCCACGACGTGTCAGCAAGGCGTTCGTTCCGCGAGTCGTCCCGAAGCGAACTCTCACCGGCGGGCATTCGTCAGCAGGGGACAAGCCGAGCAACCACCGAATCGCCAGTACCGGCGCCGGCAGGTTCAGATCAAGTTCATAAGACGCGATCTCGTCGCGATCCGGAATATCCTTCAGCTGTAGAGTTCCAGTGACGTTATCGAACACTGTGACCGTCGTGTTGTGAATGGTTTCGCCGTTGCGCGACAACAGGCGGCAGGTCGCTCCGGTCCAGAATTCCGCCGGGTCGCTGATTCGCAGTGGATCAGCAAAAGAATAGTCCGAACCCTGTGGTATGCTGCCTTTCGTGACGCCGGAACTCAGCGTCTTGAACTGCCGCAGTTTGCCATCCGACGTCACCCCGATGCAATCGGTGAAGGTGCCACCAACGTCGATCCAGAATTGCCAGGTACCGGACATGTTACGGCTCTGACTTCACGGAAACAGGTGTCAGTTTTCCGATCCGCCACTGAAAGTTGCCGTAACCTTTGTCTCTCTTGTGAGCTTCCAACATACCCTGGAAAACGAATTCCAGGTGACCCGGGTCGATCGTCAGAGTTTCGTCGTTTGTTGCGCGAATCAATTCGCCATGACTGACGTTGTCGGTCCATTGTGTAACGCCGGCGGCCGGATGGATGTTGTTCCAGCTGGCGAACGGCTTTGCAGCAGTGTCCGCGAGCGGAGTCCACGGACCGTCCAGCCGATCGGCGATGTACACTTTGAAATAGCGTTTTCCGCTTTGTTCAAGCAGCGTTAGAAACTTTTCGGTGCCTTTGATGTGATAGGTGTGGCTGGCTTCGTAGATCTTTGCCTGCAGAGCCACCTGGCAATCGCGGAACCCGAGCGGGAATTTGTCGAGCGGCGTCCACATGCGCCACATTTTTCCATTAAGGCTTGTGAAAAACAAATATGCTTTCGATTCGTCGCAGATGATCCAATAGTCCAGTCCGCCGACTGTGCGCGGATCGTTCTCACCACCGTCCAGCATTGGTTGAGCGTGCGTCCAGGACGCCGGATCAGCAATATTCGATGTTGTGGAATACGCGACCCACATCTTTTTGCTGTCCGGCATTCCTACCTGGTAAACAAGGTACCACTTCTGATGCGGTGTGAAGTAAAATACCTGCGGAGCGCAGTAGTAGTCGCTGGTGCTGATGTCCAGGAGCACGCGTTTTGCAGAGTTCGCATCTTCCCAGCGTTTGAAGGTGCAGTATTCGATCGCGGAACGCTTCGGCAGTTTGACCGTCATGAAGACGTGCCATGCACCGTGGGCAAAGACGAGGGTTGGATCCTTTTGAGCGTGGCTGGGCTCGTGTTTGCGATTTTCCGGAGCAATCAGTGGGGCTGAGTATTCCCACTTTTCCGGCAGCTGAAGCACTGCGTCTGCCGCAACTTCACTATCTGCCTGGAAAGCCGAAACCGGGCCGTCGAATGCCAACGTCCACAGTAAGCCAGCAATCCATAGCCGTCTGCAAAATCGAATCGACTTACTACGATGAATCGGACCTGTTTTCTCGACCGGCATCTCACACCTCGTTCGATAGGATTTCGTTCGCCGCGCAACCGAATTGTACCAGCACCGCGCTACGCCCGCCCTGTCAAAACTCTCCGTCGGCGAATATCCGTCCCACGTAGAAACCCATCGTCCTACGCCAGCGCCAACCGGCGCGTCCCGGTCCCGGCTACAGCGTGTTACGCTGACTTGTGGCCGCGGCGAACAGTTTTCGACAGCAAATCGCCTGCTCCCACGAGCCCGACGTATCCACATGTTTAGGTAAACTGCTCTAGGACATGCGGTCTGCGCCGATCGTTCCGTTGAGTTGGACGAGGTATTCGGACGAGGAGACTCGGGTGAGTTCTGCTTGAGCGTAATTCAGACGAGACTGGAGGTCGAGTCGCCTGACGTCGCCTGCCATTTCTGGTTCCTTGAGAATGCTCTGAGTGTAGTTGACGTGACGCTGCCAGAGCTGTGTGTCGCGCTGTCGGCGAGTCTTCAGACGCTCAGCGTACCATTCGGATTGTTGCAGGTACTCGAGCGTGAACAGCGAACGGATTTCCGGATCGCGGACGTCTTTTCCTTTGTAGTTGCCTTCGGCCATGATGTACAGAAGAGCTCGCAAAGGAGGGCAAGCCAGGTCGATGCACCCGTCCTGCATGTAGTTTTTCGCGACGCGTTCCTGAGCCTCTGTGATGTGCAGAATCCCGTCTGCGAAGGCGTCCGGATCCTGCGTTTCAGGGCACATGATGCTGTCGTCGAAGACTTTACTGGGGTTGTCGAACACGCGACCACCGAAGCGCCGGATGAAGCGCGGCGTAATGCGATAACCCAG